>NZ_JBFUHU010000154.1:0-8735 GCF_056402235.1 Cellulomonas sp. P4_B5_2 | reverse complement strand
CCCTGCGCGGGAGCGGCATGGGGACCGCCCTCACCGCGGCCGCGACGCGCGCGGGCGTGCTGGCCGGGGCGTCGTGGGTGTCGCTCGGCATGTACGCACAGAACGACACGGCACGCCGGATCTACCGTCGGCTCGGCTTCCGCACCGACGCCGAGCTCACGTCCTTCGGCCCGGCGGGCTCGGAGCGTCCTCCCGGCTGACGTGCGGTCCGGGTCACCACCGTGTGGGCGGCTCGACCTCGCCCCGCAGGGACAGGTGGCCGCCCTCGGGGCCGTCGCGCTCCGGAGCGCCCTGCAGCGCGCCGTCGCCCGCGTCGACGGAGAGGGTGACGGGCCGCAGAGCCGCGGACCGACGCCACAGACGGCCGAGGACGATCCACGCCACGATGCACACGACGCACAGGGTGAGGAACGGCAGGATCGCCACCGGCGAGATGCCCTCGAGACCCGCCAGGACGGCGATCGTCCGCGCCAGGAACCCGACGAGCAGCAGGACCAGGAGCGTGGCCGCACGTGCGTGCCGGCGCGCACGAAGGTACGGGACGCGGTCCACGGCTGTGCGGTGGCTGGGCACGGTGCTCGTCAGTGGGTGATCGAGATGCGGTCGTAGGCGCGCCGCAGGAACGGCGGGGCCCACCAGTTCGCACGGCCGAGGAGCGTCATCGTCGCCGGGACGAGCAGCATCCGCACCAGGGTCGCGTCGATGAGCACCGCGACCGCCAACGAGAAGCCGACCTCCTTGATCACCAGCAGCTCACCCGCGACGAAGCCGGCGAACACGACGATGACGATCAGCGCGGCCGAGGTGATGATGCGGCCGGACCGCTGYAGGCCGAAGCGCACGGCGTCGTTGTTGGACACGCCCTGGTCGACGAACTCCTTGATCCGGGACAGCAGGAAGACCTCGTAGTCCATGGCCAGCCCGAACGCGAACGCGACGACGAGCGCGACGACGTAGGTCTCGATGCCACCGGTCGGCGTGAAGTCGAGCAGGCGGGACAGGTGGCCGTCCTGGAACACCCACACGAGCACCCCCAGCGACGCCGCCAGGGACAGCGCGTTGGTGAGGAGCGCTTTGACGGGCACGACGACCGAGCCGGTCATCAGGAAGAGCAGGACGAGCGTCGTGATCGCCACGATCCCGATCGCGATCGGTGCCCGGTCGACGACGGCGGCGGTGAAGTCGATCTGCGAGGCGGCCTGACCCGTGACCCAGGTGGGGAACGGTGCGTCGAGGTCGCGGACCTGGTGCACGACACCGCGGGCGACGGCGTCGCCGGGGTCGTCGGTGTCGGGCCGGACCCCGATCACCACGTAGGAGTCCACCGGGGACGGCGGGTCGACGGACGCGACACCGTCGAGGTCCTCGAGGGTCGCGGCCCACGCGGTGGCCTCGTCGAGGGAGGTCTGCGCGACGACGGTGATCGCCGGGGTGGAGGCCGCGGGGTAGTCGCTGGCGAGGACGTCGACGAACTCGCGCTGGGTGCTGCCGGCGGGGAGCAGCTCGGTGGTCGAGTTGCGCAGCTCGATGTGGGCGAGCGGGAGGGCGAGGATCCCCAGCACCGCGAGCGACCCGAGGAGCACGAACCAGGGGTGCCGCTGCACGCGTGCGGCGAGCCGCGAGAAGAGCCCATCCTCGGTCTGCACGTCGGCGGTGCGCGCCAGGATGCCGCGCAGCCCGGGGATCCGCGCCAGGATGCTCGGCCGGATGAGTCGGCGGCCCGCGAGCACGAGCAGCGCGGGCACGAGGGTCAGGGCGGTCGCGACGGCCACCACGATCACGGCGACGCCCGCCGCACCGAACGCACGCAGGATCGGCGGCCGGAAGACGAGCAGGCCCGCGATCGAGATGGCCACGATGAGCGCGGAGAAGGTCACCGTCCGGCCGGCGGTGGCCATGGTGCGCTCGATCGCGGTGAGCACGGCGCCGTCGCCGCGCCGTCGTCGGCTCCCGCGGCCGCCGTCGCCGTCGACGACGCGGTGCAGCTCCTCCCGGAACCGGGACACCATCAGCAGCCCCCAGTCGATCGAGAGGCCGAGACCGAGGACCGTCACGATGTTGACGACGGACGAGTCGAGGTCGAGCAGGTAGGAGAAGCCGAGCAGCGCCGCGAGGCCGCCGGCGATCGAGGCGATCGCGCCCATCATCGGCATCGAGGCAGCGAGGAAGCCGCCGAAGACGAGCACCATGATCAGGAGCGCGATCGGCAGGGCGATGGTCTCGCCGGTGCGCAGGTCGGTCTCCACCTGGTCCGTGATGGCCTCGACGATCAGGCTCGTGCCGCCGACTATCCCGGTCACGCCGGGCGCGGCCACCTCGAGGTCCGCGGGGACGTCCCGGAGGCGCTCCGCGACCTCGTCCAGGGCAGCCTGCTCCTCGTCCGGCGACAGGTCCGGTGCGAGCTCGACGACGACCAGGAACCCGTCGCCGTCCGCGGCGAGCAGGGGGGCCGCGGCAGGGTTGGCCGCGCCGTCCGGCAGGCCCAGGGCGTCGATGACGGACACGACGCCCTCGATCTCCGCGAGCTCGGCGCGCGCCGGGGCCAGAGAGGTGGCCACCTCCGGGTCCGTCGGGTCGACACCCTGGAGCACCAGCGTGAGCGAGGGGCCGCTCTCGTCGGAGTCCTCGAGGATCTGGCGCCCCTCGGCGCTCTCGGACCCGGGGACCGAGGGAGCGCCCGTGCTCAGGCGGTCGAACAGGTTCTCCCCGTGCACCCCGAGGACGGCCAGACCGTAGCCGAGCACGGCGAGGACCAGCCACGCGACGACGGTGAGGCGTGGATGGTGGGCGACAGCGCGACCGACTCGGGCGAACACGCCGGTCATCGTCGCAGGTGGAACAGCCGTCGCGCACACGGAGTCACCAGATCGCCGTGATGGCGTCTCTCGGACGTGGGTCCTCGTGCGTACCCTGCCCGCATGGACCTGTTCGATGCGGTGACGTCGACGGCCACCGGCCTGCCCGCCGTCGGTGCCGGTGCGCCACTCGCCGTGCGCATGCGACCGCGGGACCTGGGGGAGGTGGCCGGCCAGGAGCACCTGCTCGTCGGGGGCTCGCCGCTGCGCCGTCTGGTGGAGCCGGCCAACGAGGCCGCCCGCCGGGCAGCGCCGACCTCGGTGGTCCTGTGGGGACCGCCCGGCACCGGCAAGACGACGCTCGCCTACCTCATCGCCGCCACGTCCGGCCGCCGGTTCGTCGAGCTGTCGGCGGTGACCGCAGGTGTCAAGGACGTGCGCGCCGTGATCGAGGACGCCCGTCGGCGGCTGGCGACGGACGGCACCGAGACCGTCCTGTTCATCGACGAGGTGCACCGGTTCACCAAGGCGCAGCAGGACGCGCTGCTGCCCAGCGTGGAGAACCGCTGGGTGACCTTGGTGGCCGCCACCACGGAGAACCCGTCGTTCTCGGTGAACTCGCCGCTGCTCTCGCGTTCCCTGCTGCTCACGCTGCAGCCGCTGGACACCGAGGACGTGCGTCGCCTGGTGCGCCGCGCGGTCGAGGACGAGCGGGGCCTGGACGGCTCGATCAGCCTGTCCGAGGACGCGGAGGAGCACCTGCTGCGCCTGGCCGGAGGCGACGCGCGCAAGGCACTGACCATCCTCGAGGCCGCCGCCGGTTCCGCCCTGTCCGAGGACGACGCCGTCCCACCCGTCGCCGTGGACCTCGCGACGATGGAGCGGGCCATCGACGTCGCCGCGGTGCGCTACGACCGCGACGGCGACCAGCACTACGACGTCATCAGCGCGTTCATCAAGTCGATGCGCGGCTCCGACGTCGACGCCTCGCTGCACTACCTCGCGCGGATGATCGCCGCGGGGGAGGACCCCCGGTTCATCGCCCGCCGGATCGTCATCGCCGCCGCCGAGGACGTGGGCATGGCGGACCCGAGCGCGCTGCAGACGGCGGTCGCGGCCGCTCAGGCTGTCGCACTGATCGGTATGCCCGAGGCGCGGATCATCCTGGCGGAGGCCGTCGTGCACCTGGCGACGGCCCCGAAGTCGAACGCGGCGTACACGGGCATCGACAGGGCGCTGGCCGACGTGCGAGCGGGTCGTATCGGGTCCGTGCCGCCCCACCTGCGCGACGCGCACTACCCGGGGGCGAAGCAGCTGGGGCACGGGACGTCCTACCTGTACGCGCACGACCAGCCGCACGCGGTGGCCGCCCAGCAGTACCTGCCCGACGAGCTGGTGGGCACGCGGTACTACGAGCCGAGCGACCGTGGGTACGAGCGCCAGGTGACCGAGCGGCTGGACCGGATCCGCGCGATCCTCGACGAGCAGGGCTGATTCGGGTTTCACCGCCGCCGCAGGGTAGAGTGTCACGGTCGTCCGCGGGACGGGTGTGCATCCACGCCCCCAGCTCGGACGGCCACCTGGGGCCTTAGCCAGCGTCGGAACAAGACACGGCGCACCACACGGTCGGCCCCACGCCCGGCGGAGCTCTCCGACTTCGGGTGTGACGTCTACAACGACAGGAAGTAACTCTGTGAGCAGCGTGACCCGCTCGCGTCGCCAGGTGCGCCTTTCCCGCGCCCTCGGCCTCGCGCTGACGCCCAAGGCCGTCAAGCACTTCGAGAAGCGGCCGTACCCCCCCGGCGAGCACGGCCGTGCGCGTCGTCGCACCGAGTCGGACTACGCGGTCCGCCTCCGCGAGAAGCAGCGTCTGCGCGCCCAGTACGCGCTGCGCGAGAAGCAGATGGCTCGTGCGTACGAGGATGCCCGCAAGGCCCCGGGCCTGACCGGTGAGGCGCTCGTCGAGAACCTCGAGACGCGTCTCGACGCCCTCGTCCTGCGTTCCGGCTTCGCCCGGACGATCCTCCAGGCCCGCCAGGTCGTCGTGCACCGTCACATGCTCGTCGACGGCAAGATCGTGGACCGTCCCTCCTTCCGCGTGAAGCCGGGCCAGACGCTCCAGGTCAAGCCGAAGAGCCAGGCGACCGTGCCGTTCCAGGTCGCCGCCGCCGGTGCCCACCGCGACGTGCTCCCCACGGTCCCGGGCTACCTCGACGTGCAGCTCGAGAAGCTCAGCTCCGTCCTGGTCCGTGCCCCCAAGCGCGCGGAGATCCCCGTGACGTRCGAGGTCCAGCTGGTCGTCGAGTACTACGCCCGCTGATCTGATCTCCTCACGGACGCCCCGCCGCGCAGCTGCGCAGGGGGGCGTCCGTGCGTTCAGGACAGGTAGGGTTTCGGCGGGGTCGACGACCCCAGGACCAGGAGGCTGGACATGTCGGTGGGTGACGTCGCGGGTCTGATCGCCGCGATCGCGTTCGTGCTGCTCGTGGGCTTCTTGGCGGTCCCCTTGATCAAGCTGGGACGCGTGCTGGACGAGACGCGGACCTCGGTCAAGGAGATCACCGACCACACCGTGCCCGTGCTCGACGAGACCGCCACGCTCGTGGCGTCCTCGAACACGCAGCTGGCGAACATCGACACGGTCACCACGGCGGCCGCGCAGGTCTCGGAGAACGTCTCGGCGTTGACGTCCCTGTTCGCCGCCACCGTCGGATCGCCCATGATCAAGGTCGCCGCCTTCTCGTACGGCGTGCGCCGGGCGCTGTCCGGTCTCGCGGCGAGCGCGCGCCGGAGCCGATGATGGCCCGCCGCCTCACCTGGCTCGCGGTCGGGGTCGTCGTCACGGTCGTCGTCCTGCGCAAGGGGCGCACGATCGTCGAGACGTACCTGCCCGCCGGGACGACCGACGCCGTCGACGGTGTCCAGCGGGTCTCGCACGCGGTCGCCACCCTGAAGAGCGAGTTCCTCGCCGGGATGGCCGAGCGCGAGCAGCAGCTGCGGCACGACCTCGTGGGCGACGCCGACATCGACGCGCTCCGGGCGGAACGGCCCGAGCGGGTCGACAAGCTGCGCAGCGCGTGGTCGGCCCGGTCCTCCCGCCACGGCGACGACTGGGCGGGTCCCACCGAGGACCCCGACGACGACGACGGCTACACCTTCTTCTAGGCACCACCCCGATCACCACAGAACGACGACGAGGACACCGATGCGTACCGCCGAGATCCGCCAGCGCTGGCTCGACTACTTCGAGGGCAAGGGTCACGTCGTCGTCCCCTCGGCCTCGCTGATCTCGCCCGACCCGTCGACGCTGTTCGTCATCGCCGGCATGGTGCCCTTCATCCCGTACATGCTGGGGGAGCAGACCGCGCCGTGGCCGCGCGCCACCAGCGTGCAGAAGTGCGTGCGCACCCTCGACATCGAGGAGGTCGGCAAGACCACCCGGCACGGCACGTTCTTCCAGATGAACGGCAACTTCTCGTTCGGGGACTACTTCAAGGAAGGCGCGATCACCTTCGCCTGGGAGCTGGTCACCGGGTCGCGTGAGTCGGGCGGGTTCGGCTTCGACCCCGACACGATCTGGGTGACCGTCTTCCACGACGACGACGAGGCGGCCGACCTGTGGAAGCAGATCGCCGGGCTGCCCGACGAGCGGATCCAGCGCCGGGGCTGGAAGGACAACTTCTGGTCCACCGGTGCGCGCGGGCCGTCCGGTCCCTGCTCGGAGATCTACGTGGACCGCGGTCCCGAGTACGGCGCGGAGGGTGGTCCCGTCGTCGACGAGGACCGGTACCTCGAGATCTGGAACCTCGTCTTCATGCAGTACGAGCGCGGTGACGGGGGCGGCAAGGAGAACTTCCCGATCCTGGGCGACCTCAAGCAGAAGAACATCGACACCGGCATGGGGCTCGAGCGCGTCGCGTACCTGCTGCAGGGCGTCGACAACCTGTACGAGATCGACGAGGTCTTCCCCGTCATCCAGGGCGCACAGGAGCTGTCCGGCAAGCAGTACGGCGCGGTGCACGACGACGACGTCCGGATGCGCGTCGTCGCCGACCACGTGCGCAGCGCGCTCATGCTCATGGGCGACGGCGTCACGCCCTCCAACGAGGGCCGCGGCTACGTGCTGCGCCGCCTGCTGCGCCGTTCCATCCGGGCGATGCGCCTGCTGGGCGTCGACGACCTCGCGCTGCCGTCGCTGCTGCCCCTGAGCAAGGACGCGATGAGCCCGTCCTATCCGGAGCTGGCGGCGAACTTCGAGAAGATCAGCCAGGTCGCGTACGCGGAGGAGGACACCTTCCGCCGCACGCTCGCGGCGGGGACGACGATCCTCGACACCGCGGTGCAGGCGGCCAAGTCGTCTCCCGAGCCGTTGCTCACGGGTTCGCAGGCGTTCCAGCTGCACGACACCTACGGCTTCCCGATCGACCTCACGCTGGAGATGGCGGCCGAGCAGGGCGTCTCCGTCGACGAGACCGCGTTCCGCACCCTGATGAAGGAGCAGCGGGACCGCGCTCGGGCGGACGCGCTGGCCAAGCGCGCGGGCCGCGCCGACACGGCGGCCTACCAGGAGCTGCACAGCACGCTGAGCAGCGAGACCGCCAAGCCGGTGCAGTTCATCGGCTACACGGACGCGACGGCACGCTCGCGCGTGGTCGGCCTGCTGGTGGACGGCGTCCCGGCGCCGGCCGCGACCGCGCCCGCGGACGTRGAGGTCGTGCTCGACGTGACCCCGTTCTACGCCGAGGCGGGCGGGCAGCTGGCGGACACCGGCGTCATCCTGCTCGACGGCGGTGCCCGCATCGAGGTCGACGACGTCCAGGCGCCGGTCAAGGGTCTGTCCGTGCACCACGGGCGGCTGGTCGACGGCACGGTGACCTTCGGCGAGTCCGGTACCGCGACCATCGACGTCGACCGCCGCCGGGCGATCGCGCGCGCCCACACGGCCACGCACCTGGTGCACAAGGCGCTGCACGAGTCCGTCGGGGAGAGCGCCACGCAGGCGGGCTCGCTCAATGCGCCGAGCCGGCTCCGGTTCGACTTCCGGTCGCCCTCGGCGACCCCGTCGCAGGTCGTCGCGGAGATCGAGGCTCGCGTCAACGATCGGCTGCAGGACGACCTCGAGGTCACCGACTCGGTGATGAAGATCGACGAGGCACGTGGCCGGGGCGCGATGGCACTGTTCGGCGAGAAGTACGGCAACGAGGTCCGCGTCGTCGACATCGGCGACGGCTGGTCGCTCGAGCTGTGCGCCGGCACCCACGTCAAGCGGTCCGGCGAGCTCGGCCTCGTCACCCTGCTGTCCGAGTCCGCGATCGGCTCCGGCGTGCGGCGTGTCGACGCGCTCGTCGGTGCGGGTGCGTACGGGTACCAGGCGAAGGAGCGCGCGCTCGTCGGACAGCTCTCGGGCCTGCTCGGGGCGCGTCCCGACGAGCTCTCGGAGCGGGTGTCCTCGCTGCTCACCAAGCTCAAGGACTCCGAGAAGGAGCTCGCAACCCTGCGCCAGGCGACGCTGCTCGCGCAGGCCGGCGCCCTGGCGTCCGGCGCGCAGACCGTGGGGGAGACCCGCGTGGTCACGCACGACGCCGGCGAGGTCGGTGGCGACGAGCTCCGCACCCTCGTGCTCGACGTCCGTGTGCGGCTCGGCGAGGCGTCGCCCGCGGTCGTCGCGATCGGAGGCGTGAGCAAGGGACGGCCGGTCGTCGTCGTGGCGACCAACGCGGCCGCGCGGGAGCGTGGCGTGCGCGCCGGGGCTCTCGTCCGAACGGCGTCCGGGATCCTCGGCGGCGGCGGGGGCGGCAAGGACGACCTGGCTCAGGGTGGCGGCACGGATCCCGCGCGGCTCGCCGAGGCACTGGCGGCGGTCGCCACGGCGGTGAGCGGCTGACGTGCCCGCCGCCCCTGATCCCGACGCGGCCGTCGTCCGCGGCCCCCGGCTCGCCG
>NZ_JBFUHU010000153.1:0-8741 GCF_056402235.1 Cellulomonas sp. P4_B5_2 | reverse complement strand
CGCCCCACCTCAGGGGCGTCGGCGTGCGGTGTGCCGGTCTCGGCCGACTCCCCGACCGCGACCAGACCCAGGTCGGCGAGCACCCGCGCGGACAGGCAGTCCGCGGCGGGGGCGACGACGGCGGTCGGGGCGTCGGGCGCGGGGTCGGGCGCGCTGCACGACGACGCCAGCCCCGCGACGAGGGCGGCAGGCAGCACGAGGCCGATGGCCCACCGCGCGCGCGCGTTCATCTCGCCCCCTGCCTGCTCTGCCCACGCCGGTGCACACCCCCGGGGGTGTCGACAGGCGCGGGAGCGCCGACAGCGACGTCGGCACAGTCAGAGAGTAAGCACAGTCATGGGGCAAATGACCGGGTGAGACCGGATCGTTAGGCGGCGGGGTCGGATCGTGAGCGTCCTGTGACCGGAGGGGCGGTCTCGGTCTCCCGCTCGGTGTCCTCGACGGCCGGTCGGAGCGCTGCCGGCGGCGCCGGGGCGATGGTGCGAGGCCCGGTGAACCTGCGCAGGATCCAGTCGACGATTACCCCGATCACCAGGCCACCGACCACCCCGACGACCACGGCGACCATCGTGTGGTTGTGCAACCAGGCGCCCGCGCCGATGCCGATGAGCGACGAGTAGGCGCCCCACGTGACGGCCGCGATGGCGGTGAGCCCCATGAACCGGCGGCGGTTGTACTTGACGGCACCCGCCGTCATGTTGACGGCCACGCGGCCCACCGGGATGTAGCGAGCGGCGATGATGAAGGCGGCGCCGCGGTTGGCCAGGGCGCTCTCCGCCCAGTCGACGGCCGCCCGCCCGCGGGTGGTGCGGAGCAGTCGCAGCTCCCGCACCTTGACCTTGGTACCGATCTGGTAGGCGATCTGGTCACCTGTCCACGCGCCGGCGGCTGCTACGAGCATGATCAACGCCAGGTTGGGCGTGCCCTCGGCCATCGAGACCACCGACAGGGCGATCACGATGGACTCGCTCGGGATCGGGGGGAAGAAGCCGTCGATCGTGGCGAACAGGTAGAGCACGACGAAGATCCACGGGGAACCTACGAGGGCCAGGGCCCACCCCTCCAGCACGTGACATCAGCTCCTGCGTCGTGCACCGTCGGTCGATCCGTCCGGTGTCGTGCTCCACGGTAAGGCGCGTCGATGCCTGGATGACATAGGGGTGACCCCCGGTTCATCCCTGGTGCAGCCCCGATTCCACCCGGGGTCGGACCCGGGGTCCTCCCTCAGGACCTTGTTCAGGCCAGGGGGAACGAGAGGGCGCGGGCGGCCGCCTCGGGACTGGGTTCGGCCGACCACCGGGCACCGAACTCGTCCGTCGCGGCGAGYGAGCGCAGCTCCGCGCGATCCAGGTACAGCGTCCCGCCGAGGTGGTCGGTCTCGTGCTGCACGATCCGCGCGGACCAGCCCTCGACGATCTCGTCGACCGCGGTGCCGCGCTCGTCCGCTCCCGTCAGGTGCACGCGCCGCGCGCGGGGAACCACCGCCTGGTAGCCGACGACGCTGAGGCACCCCTCGTAGAACGAGACGCGCTCCTCGTCCAGCGGCGTGTACCGCGGGTTCACCAGCACGCGGAACGGCAGCGGTTCCCGCTCCCGGACCTCCGCGTGCTCCGGCGAGATGGAGCCCGGGTCCTCGAGCACGGCGAGGGCCAACGGCAGACCGAGCTGCGGCGCCGCGAGGCCGACCCCGGGGGCCGCGCGCATCGTCCGGTGCATGACGTCGACGAGCACGGCGAGCTCCTCGTCGGACAGCTGGCCGTCGTACGGCGTCGACACCGCACGCAGGGCCGGGTGCCCGGCCTGCACGATGGGCGCCACCCCCTCGGGCGAGCGCGTGCCCGACTCGATGATCCAGAGCGCGACGTCGCGCAGCGCCTGGTCCCACTCGGGCCCGGACGGCACTAGAGGGCCAGCCGGTGCTGGACGACGTCGGCGAGCTCGCGCGCGACGCGGTCCGCCTCGGACTGCGTGCCGGCCTCGACCATCACGCGGACGAGGTCCTCGGTGCCCGACGACCGCAGCAGCACGCGCCCGGTCCGGCCGAGACCCTCCTCGGCGGAACGCACCGCGTCGAGGAGCCGCTCGTCGGTCCCGGCACGCCGCTTGTCGACACCGGGAACGTTCACCAGCGTCTGCGGCAGCCGCCGGACCACGCCCGCCAGGTCGGCGATGGTCGCCCCGGTCGCCGCCACGCGGGCAGCCAGCTGCAGGGCGGTCAGGACGCCGTCCCCGGTGGTCGCGTGCGCCGCCATGATGATGTGACCGGACTGCTCGCCGCCGAGGGAGTAGTTCCCGGCGCGCATCGCCTCGAGCACGTAGCGGTCGCCGACCGCGGTGTCGATCGTGGCGATCCCCGCCTCGCTCATCGCGATCTTGAGCCCCAGGTTGCTCATCACGGTGGTGACGAGGGTGTCCGCCACCAGGTCACCCCGGTCACGCATGGCGATCGCGAGGATGCCCATGATCTGGTCGCCGTCCACCAGGTTGCCCGCGGCGTCGACGGCCAGGCACCGGTCCGCGTCCCCGTCGAACGCGACCCCGAGGTCCGCCTCCGAGGCCACGACCGCGGCCTGCAGCTGCTCGGGGTGCGTCGAGCCGCACTTCTCGTTGATGTTGCGCCCGTCGGGCGAGGCGTTGATGACGACGACGTCGGCACCGGCCGCCCGGAGCGTCGCCGGTCCGACCTCGCTCGCGGCGCCGTTCGCGCAGTCGACCGCGATGCGCAGGCCCGTCAGGGGGACGTCGATGGTGCCGACGAGGTGCTCGATGTACTGCTCGCCCGCGCGTCCGGTGTCGACGCGGATGCGCCCGACGTCACCGCCGAGCGGCCGCTCCCAGTGCTCGCCCATGCGCGCCTCGATGGCGGCCTCGAGCTCGTCGTCCAGCTTGTGCCCGCCGCGCGCCAGGAACTTGATCCCGTTGTCGGGCATGGGGTTGTGCGACGCGGAGAGCACCACGCCGATGTCGACACCGAGCTCGGCGGTGAGGAACGCGACGGCCGGCGTCGGCAGCACGCCCACGTTGTTGACGTCGACGCCGGCCGAGGCGAGCCCGGCGGACACGGCGGCGGCGAGGAACTCCCCCGACGCACGGCTGTCACGCCCGACGATCGCGCGGGGCCGGTGCCCCTCGAACTGGCCGAGCGAACCCAGCACGTGCGCGGCCGCGACCGACAGGTCGAGCGCGAGCTCGGCGGTCACGTCCCGGTTGGCGAGCCCACGCACGCCGTCGGTCCCGAACAGTCGGCCCATGGTCAGACTCCTTCGTCCTGGCGGCACGGCGCTGCTGATGCATGCCCCGCGCGTCCGCCCTCGCTGATGGTCGCAGACATGCCGATGGCCCCGCTGGTCGTGAGACCAGCAGGGCCATCGGGCCGAAGTGCGTCGATCAGCGCTTCGAGTACTGCGGTGCCTTGCGGGCCTTCTTGAGACCGGCCTTCTTGCGCTCCACGACGCGGGCGTCGCGGGTCAGGAAGCCGGCCTTCTTGAGGGCCGGGCGGTTGTGCTCCTCGTCGATCGCGTTCAGCGCACGGGCGATGCCCAGGCGCAGCGCGCCGGCCTGGCCGCTCACGCCGCCGCCGGTGATGCGCGCGACGACGTCGAAGCGACCCTCGACGTCGACGAGCTTGAACGGGGAGTTCACGAGCTGCTGGTGCACCTTGTTCGGGAAGTAGTCCTCGAGCGTGCGCCCGTTGACCTTCCACTGACCGGTGCCGGGGACCAGGCGCACGCGCGCGATGGCCTCCTTGCGACGGCCGAGTGCGTTCGCCGGTGCCGTGATGCTCTGACCGCGGCCCGTCGGGGCAGCCGTCTCGGAGGTGTAGCTGGTGGGGGTGTCATCGCCCTCGAGGTCGATGTCGACCGTGGTCTCTGCCACTGGTGTCCTCGCGTCCTTGTTCTCTGTACTCAGCCGGCTCACGCCTGCTGAGAGACCTGGGTGATCTCGAAGGGCTTCGGCTGCTGCGCCGCGTGCGGGTGCTCCGCACCGGCGTAGACCTTGAGCTTGGTGAGCTGCTGACGCGCGAGGGAGCTCTTGGGGAGCATGCCGCGGACAGCCTTCTCGATCGCGCGCTCGGGGTGCTTCTCCAGAAGATCGGAGTAGGCCACGGCGCGGAGACCACCCGGGTAGCCCGAGTGGCGGTACGCGAGCTTGTTCTCGCGCTTGTTGCCGGTCAGTGCCACCTTGCTCGCGTTGATGACGATGACGAAGTCACCGCCGTCGACGTGGGGGGCAAAGGTTGCCTTGTGCTTGCCGCGCAGCAACGTGGCCACATGTGTGGCCAGGCGACCCAGGACGACATCGTTCGCGTCGATGATGTGCCAGGTCCGCTCGACGTCGCCGGGCTTCGGTGTGTACGTGCGCACGGTCGTCAGCCTTCGTTTCGTTGCGAATCTTGTCGGGGCGGAGCTCCGCAGGGTGCGGGTCCGCCGATGCATGCTTCCGTCGGCTTCCGGGCGGCGAGCGGGAACGCACCAGCCCTGCCGCTCTGGCTCGGTGCTGAGTGCTGAGAGGGCACTAGCAGCCGCCGGAACGGGGACGCACAACGAGACACCAGGGTAGCCGCCGTGCCGCCGGAGGGTCAAAACGCGTCACCCCTCCCGCCCCGCGGTGGCGGGCGGCCCGTGGCGTCGCACCGGCCGCAGGGCCGCCGACGCGGCCTGGACGACCCGTTCGGTCAGGTCGTCGAGCGTCGGCGTGCGCAGCGCCCAGTGCTGCCAGTAGAGCGGGACGTCGAGGTGGCGACCGGCCCGGATCTCCACCAGGGCACCGGCGGCGATCCGCTCGGCCGCGGCCACCTCCGGCACCATCCCCCACCCGAGCCCGGCCTCGACCAGCCCCACGAACGCCGACTGCGACGGCACGTAGTGCACCCGTGGGGTGACCGTGCGCCGGCCGACGACCGACGCGACGAAGCGTTCCTGCAGGCCATCCTCCCTGTTGAACGCGAGCAGAGGGGCCGCCGCGAACGCCTCCGCCCCGAGCCCGTCGGCGAACCAGCGCTCCCGCCGGTCCGGTGCCGCGACGGCGAGGTACCGCATCGCGCCCAGTCGGCGGACCCGGCAGCCCTGCACCGCGCGCGGGTCGGCGGTGACCGCGGCCATCACCGTGCCGTCGCGCAGCAGGTCGGCGGACAGGTCCTGGTCCTCGCGCCGCAGGTCGAGCAGGACGTCGGCGGGCAGGTCGGCGACCGCGGCGGGGAACCACGTGGACATCGAGTCGTCGTTGACGGCTACGGGGAGCCGGCGCGTGGCCGGCCGGGCCCGGGAGCCTCCCGGTGCCGGTACCAGCAGACCCATCGCATCACGCCCCAGGAGCTCCACCTGACCGGCCAGGCGCACGAGCACCTCGCCGTCCTCGGTGGGCCGGCATGGACGCGTGCGCAGCACCAGCACGCGGCCCACCTGCTGCTCGAGGGCCTTGATCCGCTGGCTGACGGCCGACGGGGTCACGTGCAGGCGCCGTGCGGCCGCGTCGAAGCTGCCCTCGTGCACGACGGCCGCGAGGGCGCTCAGCTGGTCCGCGTCGAACGCCACATGAATGATCCTAACGGTTCTCCAGCAACCTGAACTGGACTTCACCATCGTCGGTTCCTACCGTCGTCCTGTGACCACCGCTGCCCTCTCGGGCTTCCTGACGGGCCTGTCCCTCATCGTCGCGATCGGCGCCCAGAACGCCTTCGTGCTCCGCCAGGGCATCCGGCGCGAGCACGTGCTGCCCGTCGTGGCGGTGTGCGCCGTCGCGGACGCGCTGCTGATCACCGCGGGGATCGCGGGCCTCGGGGCGCTCGTGACCGACCACCCGGTGGTGCTGGCGGTCACGAGGTACGCGGGTGCCGCGTTCCTGCTCGTGCTGGCCGTGGGCGCCGCGCTGCGAGCCCGCCGACCGGAGCGGCTCGACCCCGCGGGTGACGGCCCCGCCGCGCTCGGTGCCGTCGTGTCGACCTGCCTCGCGCTCACGTTCCTCAACCCGCACGTCTACCTGGACACCGTGGTGCTCCTCGGTTCGCTGGCTCACCAGCACGACCCCGGGGCCTGGGTGTTCGGTGCCGGGGCGGTCACCGCCAGCGTCGTGTGGTTCACCGCGCTCGGCTTCGGGGCCACCTACCTGCGGCCGGTGTTCGCCCGCCCGCGCGCCTGGCAGGTGCTCGACGTCGTCATCGCCGTGGTGATGGCCGCGCTCGCGGTCCTGCTGCTGGTCTGAGCCTGCTTGTCGAAGGCTCAGCGCACCCGGTCCACCCGGCCGGCGTCCCACACCGGCTCGGGCGTCTCGACCACGTCCCCGTCCGCGCCGAACACGAGAAACCGGTCGAACGTGCGCGTGAACCAGCGGTCGTGCGTCACCGCCAGCACCGTCCCCTCGAACGCCGCCAGCCCGGTCTCCAGCGCCTCGGCGGAGTGCAGGTCGAGGTTGTCGGTCGGCTCGTCGAGCAGCAGCAGCGTCGCTCCCCCGAGCTCGAGCAGCAGGATCTGCAGGCGCGCCTGCTGACCGCCGGAGAGCGTCTCGTAGCGCTGCTCCGCGGCGGACACGAGCTCGTACCGGTCGAGCGCCTTGCTGGCCTGCTCGCGCCCGAGCCCCGCGCGGTGACCCTCGCCGCGGTGCAGGATCTCCAGCAGCGTCCGCCCGACCAGCTCGGGGTGCCCGTGGTTCTGCGCGAACCAGCCCGGTCGCACACGCGGGCCCAGGACGACCCTGCCGGTGTGCCGCACGGGCTCGACAGGGAGGTCGTCTGCCGGTTCGTGCTCGGGTGACGGGTCGCTGCCGCCGGCGGCGAGCAGCCGCAGGAAGTGCGACTTGCCCGACCCGTTGGACCCGAGGACGGCCACCCGTTCGCCGAACCAGACCTCCAGGTCGAACGGGTGCATGAGCCCGGTGAGCTCGAGACCGGTCGCGACCACCGCGCGCTTGGCGGTGCGGCCCCCGCGGAGCCGGACCTTGACGTTCTGCTCGCGGGCCAGCAGCGTCGGCGGGCCGGCCTCCTCGAACTTGCGCAGCCGCGTCTGCGCGGCGGCGTAGCGGGACGCCAGCCCGTCGTTGAACGCGGCCTTCGTGCGCAGCGTGAGCACGAGCTCCTTGAGCTTCGCGTGCTCCTCCTCCCAGCGCCGCAGCAGCTCCTCGAGCCGTGAGCGTCGGTCCTCGCGCGCCTGGTGGTAGGACGCGAACCCGCCGCCGTGCACCCAGACCGCGGCCCCCATGACGCCGGGCTCGAGGGTCGCCACCTGCGTGGCCACGCGGGCGAGCATCTCGCGGTCGTGGCTGACGAACAGCACGGTCTTGTTCGACGCCCGCAGCCTGTCCTCCAGCCACCGCTTGGTCGGCACGTCGAGCGCGTTGTCCGGCTCGTCGAGCAGCAGCACCTCGTCGGGGCCGCGCAGCAGCGCCTCCAGGACGAGCCTCTTCTGCTCGCCGCCGGACAGGGTGCGCACCTCGCGGTGCTGGGCGGCGTCGAACGGGATGGACAGGACGGCGTCGGTCACCCGGTCCCAGCCCGCCTCGGCCTCGTAGCCGCCGACGTCGGCCCAGTCCACGAGCGCCTGGGCGTACCTCATCTGCGCCGGCTCGTCGTCGGTCTCCATGATCGCCAGCTCCGCCGCCGCGAGCTCGACCGCGGCGTCCCGGACGGCGGGCGCCGCGAGCGAGGCGAGCAGGTCGCGGATCGACCGGTCGTCGTCGATGCGGCCGATGTCCTGGCGCATGATCCCGAGGCCACCGCTGCGCCCGATCGATCCCGCGTGCGGCGCCTCGTCCCCGGCGATGATCCGCAGGAGCGTCGTCTTGCCCGCGCCGTTGGGTCCGACGAGCGCGACGCGCGCGCCGTCGGCGACGCGGAACGACACGTCGTCGAGGAGGGGGCGTCCGTCGGGCAGGAAGTACCCGATGCCGCCGATGTCGAGGTGGCCCATGCGCCCAGTGTCCCTGCCGCCCGGTCGACGGCCCATCTCATTGCCTGTGGCACGGCGCACAGCCTCGCTGCCGAGCGCGGGTCCGCGGTCTATCGTCGGAACATGAGCGACACCTCCGGCACCAGTCCCGACCCCGAGCTCGACAGCGAGGGCGACACCGACCAGCTGTCCAGCGAGGACACGCTGATGGACCGCGGCGTCGAGGACCTCCTCGATGAGGGCTACACGGTCCCGCTGCGGCCGCGCGCCAACCACTACGGCGAGACGGCGTGGGAGGAGGCGCACCGCGAGACGATCGACCAGCGCATCGGCCAGGAGGAGCCCGAGGTCTGGGAGGCGCGGCCGCGTCCCGAGCGCGAGGAGTTCCGCGCCGGCCGGCTCATCGAGGACGACGGCGCCGTCGAGGCCGGCGGCACCGACGGGTTCGCCATCGACGCCGGCATCTCTGGGGGCGCCGCGAGCGCCGAGGAGGCCGCCGTGCACCTCATCGAGGAGGAGTACGTCGACGACCGCCGGTACCGCGACGACGTCGACGACTGACCTGGAGCGCCGCGGAGGGTGAGGGGCGCGGAGCGTCACTCCGACCAACCACCGACGAGGTCTGAGCCCGCTCAGCCGCAGCAGTCGCCCGCGCCCGGCGGGTGCTGCAGGTCCTCGGCCGCCCGTCGCGCACGGGTCAGGACCGCCCCCGCCGCCAGCTCGTCGTCGGCGGGATAGCTCACCTCGTCGAGCATGAGCCCGTGCGCGGCCACCACGTGCACCCCCACCCAGCTCGTCGTCGGCGGGATAGCTCACCTCGTCGAGCATGAGCCCGTGCGCGGCCACCACGTGCACCCCCAC
>NZ_JBFUHU010000152.1:0-8743 GCF_056402235.1 Cellulomonas sp. P4_B5_2 | reverse complement strand
GTGCTCAGCCGCTCCGGCGGAGCCTCCGCCGGCGGCATCACGCACGCGGCGGTCGACGCGACCGACGTCGACGCCCTCGCGGCGGCGGCCCGCGACGCCGAGGTCCTCTACAACTGCGCCTCGCCCGCCTATCACCGCTGGCCCACCGACTGGCCGCCGCTGTGGGCGTCCCTGCTCGACGCAGCAGCCCGGACCGGGGCGGTGCTCGTGACCGCAGGAAACCTCTACGGCTACGCCACCCGCGGCGCCGTGATGACCGAGGACTCGCCGCTCGACGCGACCGACTCCAAGGGTGCCGTCCGCGCGCAGATGTGGCGCGAGGCCGAGGCCCGGCACCGCGCAGGAGACCTGCGGGTGGCCGAGGTGCGCGGGGCCGACTACCTCGGCCCGCTCGCGGACTCCCAGGCGCTCGCCGGGCCGCGGTTCCTCGAGCCCCTCCTGGCCGGCAAGGTCGTGCGGCCGGTCGTCGCCGTCGACCAGCCGCACAGCTGGACCTACCTGCCCGACTTCGCGCGCGCGCTCGTCGCCGCCGGCGCGACCCCCGACGCCTGGGGGCACGGGTGGCACGTGCCGACCGCGGAGCCGTTGACGCTGCGCGAGCTGGGCGCACGGTTCGCCGCGCACGGCCCGGCTCCGCGGATCCGCCCGATGCCGGCTGCGGTGGTGCGCGCGCTGGGACTCGTGTCGCCGCTGCTGCGGGAGGTCGCCGCCGTCTCCGACCACTTCACGCAGCCCTACGTCATGGACACCGCGGCATCGTCACGCGTGCTGGGACTCGTCGCGACACCGTGGGACGTCGCGATCGCCGAGACGCTCGGCCGGACGGCTGTCGGAGGCCGGGCGTAGCGTCCGGTTCATGAAGTTCGGTGTCACCGCCACGTGCGGATCTGCTGCCCAGAACATCGAGATGGCGGTCGCCGCCGAGGAGGCCGGCTGGGACGGCTTCTTCGCGTGGGACGGCATCGCCATCGGCCCGATGGACACGTTCGACCCCTGGACCCTGCTCGGGGCCGCGGCGGTGCGGACCAGCCGCCTCACGCTCGGCGCCATGGTCTTCTCGCTGCCGCGGCGCAAACCGTGGGAGGTGGCCCGGCAGGCGCTCACGATCGACCACCTGTCCGGCGGCCGCCTGGTGCTCCCTGTCGGCCTCGGCGCCATCGACGACGGCGCGTACAGCCGGGTGTCCGGCGAGCACGTCGACGTCAAGGAACGAGCAGCGCTCCTCGACGAGTCCCTCGCGATCCTCGACCTCGCGTGGACCGGCGAGAAGTTCAGCCACGAGGGCACCCACTACCAGCTCACGGACTTCGAGTTCCAGCCTCGGCCGGTGCGCGGGACCATCCCGGTCTGGGTGATCGGCGCGTGGTTCGCCCCACGGTCGATGCGTCGCGCCGCCGGGCGCGACGGGGTGCTGCCGGTCCGGCGGGAGAACTCCTTCGACCCGCTCGGCCCCGACCAGCTCCGCGAGATCAAGGCGTGGGTGACCGAGCAGCGCGGCGGCGACCCGTTCGAGCTGGTGGTCGAGGGCGTGCTGCCGACCGACCCCGCCGAGGCCGCGGACAAGATCGCCGCACTCGAGGACGCCGGCGTCACGTGGTGGATCGACTCCAGCTGGGACTTCGACACGGTCACCCCGGACGGCCTGCTCGAGCGCATCCGACGAGGCCCCGTGTGACGGTGACCGTCGCGGACTGCGAGCGGGTCCAGCTCAGCTGGTTCCAGCTGCGCGCCGAGGTGCTCGGCGGCGACACGTGGGAGGACGACGGGCTGGTCTGGGCGAACGGCGACCTCATGTTTCCCCAGGTCATCGACCCGGCGGCACTGGCACGCGGCGTGGAACGTGCGCGGGCCAACGGAGCCGCAACCGTCGGCGCGTGGCTCGGGCTGGACGTCGACCCTGCGCCACTGGCCGCCGCCGGGTTCGAGCGCGGCTGGGAACCGTGGTGGATGGCCGGGCCGGTGGATCTCGGAGGCATCCTGGCGGACGCGCGCGTCGAGCTGCAGGCCACGACCACCGACTACCGCGGGATGCACGCCGGCTACGCGGCCGAGCTTGCGATGGCGCGGCTCCGTCCCGCTCGGGCCTGGTACGCCGCCGCCTACGACGAGGGCCGGTTCGCGGGCCGCGCGTGGTCGCACCGGGTCGGTGACCTGGCGGGGGTGTTCGACGTCGACGTCTGGCAGCCGTTCCAGCGGCGCGGACTGGGCACCGGACTGATGCAGGCCGTGTGCTCCGCAGCGGCCGGCGCCGGGGCGCGGACGGTGGTGCTGAACTCCACGCCGGCAGGGGTCCGGCTCTACGAGAAGTGCGGTCTGGAACGCATCGGGACGGGCATCACGTGGTGGTTGCACCTGCCGATCGGCGCCGGAGGTCCGCTGGGTGCGTCACACTCTCTGTAGAGACGAAGGAGCACCATGCTGACATGCCCGGTCTGTACGTCCGGAGAGCTCGAACTCGTCGAACGGTTGGCGGACGATCGCCGCATCATTCGATGCACCGCGTGCGCGCACCAGTGGACCCGTGGGGAGTCGAAGGCGCAGGCCGCCCTCCCGGCCTCGTCGGCCGACCTGCAGGCGCGGTTCCCGGATCGTTCCGCGGTCGACCCCGCCCGGCTGGAGCAGGTGGCTGCGCTCGCCGCGGCGACCGCACCGACCGAGCCCGGCTTCGACTGGTCGCACTACCAGCAGGTGTTCAGCCGGGACGAGGTCGCCGACTGCGACCCCCGCGACCTCCTGTCGTTCGTCAACGAGACCCCCGGCGCCACCAACGCGACCACCGCGTCGTTCAACCGGGCGTGGAAGTCGATGGGCGAGCGTGAGGCGTCGGCCCGCACGCGCAACACCATCCGCTACCTGCTCTACGGGCCCGCGACGGTYCCGCTGCCCGACCGGCTCACGCGCCTGATCCTGGGCCAGGGCGGTCTGGGGATGACGGGCTTCAAGGAGCCTGCGCTGACCCGCGTCCTCGTCGCCACGTCGCCGGACGCGTACCTGCCGATCTCGACGTACGGCGGCGCGCGCGGCGGCAAGAAGGAGATCGCCCAGCGCGTCTACGGGCTGACTCTTCCCGAGGTGGCCAAGGAGCAGTTCACCCTCGGGCGGCTGATCCTGTGGAGCAACGACCTGCTGGTGGACCTGGTCGAGGACGAGTTCGACGACCTCACCCAGGCGGCCGCGTTCCTCACCAGCGTGAAGGTGCCTGTCCCCGCCTGATCACTCGTCGTGTGGCCGCGCCAGCTCCTCGCGCAGCGTGGCGACGACGTCCGGTCCCAGCTCGAACCCCTGCGAGCTGCCCGGGTTGATCACGATGCCCACGTCCGCGGGCATCCGCAGCAGCACCTCGCGCACCGGCATCGTCACGGCCTCACCGCCGAGGCGGCCTTCGTCGTGGAACCGCTGCACCGACGAGAAGGCCACCAGGTGGTGCGCTCCGTCGCGGTGCACGATCGCGGGGATGAACCCCTCGAGGTGCTCGCCGACCGGTCCGCCGCTCGGCACGGCCAGCTGCTCGTAGGCGAACCGCGTGAGCAGCTTGGCGCCGTCGATCGTGCCGGGCGCCGCGGTGCGCAGCGCCTGGTCGAAGTCCTTCATCGTGGTGCTCCCTCGTCGTTGCGGGCGAGGGTCACGCTACCTGCGGATCAGAGCGTCGCGAGCCGGAACAGGCTCGGCGTGACGACCTCGAGCCGCAGGACGTCGAAGCCGGTGTGGTGCCGACGCCCGACGACGTGCCGCGACCACGCGAGCTCCCGGCACAGCTCCGGCGTCGA
The DNA here is from genome assembly GCF_056402235.1 of Cellulomonas sp. P4_B5_2. Taxonomy (NCBI): domain Bacteria; kingdom Bacillati; phylum Actinomycetota; class Actinomycetes; order Micrococcales; family Cellulomonadaceae; genus Cellulomonas; species Cellulomonas sp. P4_B5_2. The sequence goes on along the minus strand of NZ_JBFUHU010000152.1, from coordinate 4,976 downwards.
CCACACCTGCCCGTTCGGCCAGCCCGGCGTGTCGAGCCGGACCCCCATCACCTCGCCCATCACCAGCACCCAGCGGGTGTCCGGTCCGTCCGACGCCTCCCCGATCGGGTGCGCCACCGCCCACACGGTGGTGCCGACTTCCGGCTGGTGGTCGTCGGTCGCGGAGTAGAGGCGGGGCACGTCCAGCGCGATGGCCATGGCACCCAGTGCACTCCGGCGACGTGGCCGCCAGGTGGCGTCTCGTCGACGGTTCGGCGACGACTCACTCCGCGGGCGGCGGCCCGCCGTGCGCGTCGACCTTGCGCGGAAGCACGAACACCAGCGCGAAGGCGACGACGGCCAGTGCGGCGCTCACCGCCATGGCGTGCGCGGCGCTGTCGGTGAACGCCTGCGCGATCTGCGCGGGGTCGTTGCTGGTGATGACGAGGGTGCCGAACAGGACGCTGCCGATGACGGCGATGCCGATGGCCGACCCGACGCGCTGCATCACCCCGATCACCCCGCTGGCTGCACCCGCCTCCGAGCGGTCCACGGTCGCGACGATGAACTGCGCGTTCGGAGCGATGAACAGCCCGCTGCCGATGCCGCCGATGAGCAGGGGGACCAGGAGCTGCCAGTGCGTGAGGTCGGCGGCGGGCACCTGGCGGAACACCAGCCACACCCAGACCAGGCCGACCGCGACCATTGCGGTGCCGACGACGAGCACGGTGCGGCCCAGCCGCTGCGAGAGACGGTTGCTCTGCGACGCCCCGATGATCGACCCGATCGCGAACGGCACCGCCACAAGCCCGGACTCCAGCGCGGTGTGCCCGAGCCCCGCCTGCCAGAGCAGCGAGATGGTGAAGAAGATGGACGTGAACGCGGCGAAGTAGACGAGCGCGAGGATCGTCCCGCCCGTGAACGCCGGGTGCGAGAACAGGTGCGGCGGCACCATCGGGTTGTCGTCCTCGATGTGCTTCTCCCAGAACGCGAACGCCACGATCAGGAGCACGCCCACCGCCAGCGTGACGAACGTCCACGCCGGCCAGCCCTTGTCCTGTCCCTCGATCAGCGGCACCAGCAGCGCGATCAGCCCCGCGGTCACGAGCGCCAGGCCGACGAAGTCGTACCCGGGCTTCTGCTTGCCCTCCGCGCCCGCCGGCAGGATCTTCGCCGCGGCGACCAGGGCGAGGACACCGATCGGCAGGTTGACCCAGAAGACGAGCCGCCAGCCGTTCTCGTCGCCGAACGCCTCGATGATCAGCCCACCGAGGATCGGCCCCAGTGCCGTCGACACCCCGATGACCGAGCCCATGATCGCGAACGCCTTGCCGCGCACCTGCGGGGGGAACAGCAGCTGGATCATCGCCGTCACACCCGGCACGAAGATGCCCCCGGCGAGCCCCTGCACCGCCCGCGCGACGATCAGCTGGAGGCTGTCCTGCGCCAACCCGCAGAACGCGCTCGCRACCGTGAAAAGCAGCAGGCCGGTGAAGAACACCCACTTGTGGCCGACCCGGTCACCGATCCGCCCCGCCGGGATCAGCGCGATGCCGAACGCGAGGGCGTAGCCGCTGATGATCCAGCTGAGCGTGGCCTCGGACGCGTCGAGGCTGAGCCTGATCGTCGGGAGCGCGACGTTGACGATCGTGGTGTCCAGCAGGGCCATGAACATGCCGGCCATGAGGACGATGAGCGCGTTCCACGCGGAGCGCGGGACGGCGGGGGGCTGGCGGACAGCCGTGGCCTCGGTCATGAAGGGACCCTTCGGGCTGTTGGGCTGTGGAGTGCGAATGCGTTGCTGATCATCGCAGCGAGAGGCGGCCGCCGCCCTCCAGAGCCCCCGAACCGTCGGTGTCGCGGGCCACTCACAACCAACCTTGCGTTTTGCGTTCAGTTACTGCTCAGCTGATCCGGTGGACACTGCCGTCGAGAGCGCCCTCCGTATGCGGATCTTCGATTGGGTGCGTGAGCGCGCAGACGCCAATGGTGGGTTTCTGCATCGACACGAGCTCTTGGACTTCACGATCGATGGCAGGGAGCTGCCGATCATTGACTTCTCGAGGGGTATCCGCAATCCGCGTGAGTTCTCGTCGACTCTGGCAATCGTGGCCTCTGCCAGCGGCCCGTACGACGACACTGAGAGCCAGACCGATGGCCTCCTGCATTACGCGTATCGGGCAGGTGACCCAGCTGGTGGGGACAACCGGAAGTTGCGTGCTGCCATCTCCACTGGACAACCACTGATCCTCTTTCGCAAGGAGATCGCCAACTACTACACGCCGGTCATGCCGGTCTATGTGGTCGATGACGATCCCGTGAGGCGCTCGTTCACCATCGCCTTGGACGAGGCATTTCGCTTCATGGGATCGACGCGGGACCTTTCAGACCCACAGCGGGCTTACGCGCTGCGACTGGCTCGCCAACGCCTGCACCAACCCGCTTTCCGGACTCGGGTTCTCCTCGCCTACGAGACGACCTGCGCGGTGTGCACACTTCGACACGGCTCTCTCCTTGACGCCGCGCACATCGTGCCGGACACGGAGGCGGGAGGCGTTCCGACGACGTCCAACGGGCTTGCCCTCTGCAAGATCCATCACGCCGCGTACGACCAACAGATGCTCGGCATCTCCCCCGACTACAAGGTGTCGATCGATAGGGACCTGCTCCTGGAGATCGATGGCCCGATGCTCCGACACGGTCTGCAGGACATGCATGGCCGCAGCCTGACCATCCCGAAGAAGGCCAAGGATCAGCCCGATCGCACCCTGCTCGCGTGGCGATGGGAACGGTTCGAGGCTCACGCTGCGCCCGCGACCTCTGGCTGAGTTCGATCCCGAAACCCCCCCGCAACACTCCGCACGTACCGTCCCCAGAACCAGGGCATGGACGCAGGCGTCTCCCGCACGCGACCCTGTCCCCACCCGGACGAGCGCAAGGAGCGGCGGATGTTCGAACGCGTCGACCCCTTCATCGGCACGGAAGCCACGAGCCTGCCCGACCAGCACGGCCTCGCAACGACGTGGTGGTGGCCCAAGCCGCAGGTCGGCAACACCCACCCGGGTGCCACGTACCCGCTCGGCATGGTCAGTGCCTGCGCGTACAGCGGCGCGTACCCGACGGGCTACGGCCGCTACGACCTCGGCACCGAGGGCCTCCCCACGGAGATGCACGAGCGCCAGGTGGCCAGCGGGTTCACGCACTTCCAGCAGTCCGGCACGGGCGCGATTCGCAAGTACTACAACTACTTCCGCGTCACCCCGATGCTGCAGCCCCTGGACGGCCTCGGTGACCTGTGGGAGATCGTGGACGAGGCTGCGGAGCCGGGCTACTACGCGGCCACGCTCGAGTCGGGCATCCGCGCGGAGATCACCGTCGGCCCCAAGTCGGCGGTCCACCGGTACACGTTCCCTGCGCACCGCGACGCGCGCCTGGTGATCGACTTCTCGCTCGGCGGTCTGACCATCCCCTACGGCCGCACGGTGCCGCTGCGGGCGCACCTGCACTCGATCAGCCCGGGGATCGCGCAGGGCGAGATCGTCGTCGAGGGTGCACCGCTGGCCATCCACGTGGAGTGCGACGACCCGCGCTGGCGGCAGATGCTCTGGTACGACCGTCGGCTCATGCCGGGTGGCACGCGGCTGGACTTCGACCGCATCCGGCCGACCACCCTGAGGCCGTTCGGGCTCATGTGGGCCGGGCCGTCCGAGCCCGGTCAGGTGGTGGAGCTGCGGTTCGGGTTCTCGCTGCGAGGCGTCGACCAGGCCCGGGAGAACCTCGAGCGCGAGTGCGGTCCGGGGCCGTCCAGCTTTGCGACGAGGCGCGCGGCGACTGCGGAGAAGTGGCAGGAGAGCCTCGGCAAGATCCGGGTGGACACTCCGTCGAAGGACAAGCAGACGGTCTTCTCGACTGCGCTGTACCACTCGCTGATCAAGCCGTGCCTGGCCCTGGACGAGTCGCCGTTCTGGCCGACCGACGGCCCGTTCGCGTTCGACATCGCGACCATGTGGGACATCTACCGGACGCAGCTCCCCCTGCTGACAACGCTCATGCCGGACAAGGCCGTGGAGCTGGCGAACGCGCTCCTGTACATCTCCGAGGAGGAGGGGAACCTCCCGATCGGGTACCGGATGGCCCGCGGCGCCGACCAGTTCAGCCGGCAGGCGAGCGCGCTGGCGCACACGTTCCTGTCCGACCTGTGCCAGCTGGGCCTGCCCGGGATGGACTGGGACTGGGCGCTGGTGCACATGCACAACGACCTGCGCCGCACGTACGGCGAGGACTTCCTGCTGCGCGGCAAGGTGCACCCGATCAGCCACACGCTCGACCTGGCGTTCGGGTACTGGTGCACCTCGCAGATCGCGGCGCACGTGGGCGACCCGATGCTCGTCGAGCAGTTCACGCCGCTGGCCGCGCGCTGGGTCAACGCGTTCGACGAGGAGACCGGCCTCCTGCAGGACTCCACGTACTACGAGGGCGGGCGCTGGAACTACTCGTTCCGGCTGCTGCACGACATGGCCGCGCGCATCAAGCTCTCTGGAGGCGATGACGCCTTCGTCGCGCAGCTCGACCAGTTCTTCGGCTTCGACGCCCCACCCGTGACGCAGCCGGGGCTGCGGCCGGACCTCGAGGAGATGGCGGCCGGCTACGCGCTCAACCGGTTCGAGGGCCTGAACAACGAGCCCGACATGGAGGCTCCCTGGTCCTACCACTACGCCGGCCGGCCCGACCGGACCGCCGAGGTGGTGCAGGCGATCGTGCAGAACCAGTTCGGCGTCGGCCGCGGCGGGCTGCCGGGCAACGACGACTCCGGCGGGTTGAGCTCGTGGTTCGTGTGGGCGTCGCTGGGGATCTTCCCGGTGGCCGGCCAGAACCTGTTCCTCATCAGCGCGCCCGCGTGGCGGGAGTCGAGCATCGAGGTCGGCGACCGCAACTTCGTCATCGAGACCTCAGGGTTCATCGAACCGACACCCGACGGACCTACGCAGTATGTACAG
>NZ_JBFUHU010000151.1:0-8755 GCF_056402235.1 Cellulomonas sp. P4_B5_2 | reverse complement strand
AGCACCACGGCCGCGGCTTCGGCCCTGGCTTCGGCCCGGGCGGGCCGCGCGGCTTCGGCGGTCCCGGTGGCCGCGGCCCCGGCCGTCGCGCCGGCCGCGGTGACATCCGCGCCGCGATCCTGCTGCTCCTCGCCGAGGAGCCCATGCACGGCTACCAGCTGATCCAGCAGATCGGCGAGCGGTCGGGCGGCACGTGGCGGCCCAGCCCCGGTGCCATCTACCCGGCGCTCAACCTGCTCGAGGACGAGGGCCTGGTGGCGATCACCGCCGAGTCCGGCCGCAAGATGGCCACGCTCACCGAGGCGGGCGGCACCTACGTCACCGAGAACGCCGAGCAGCTCGGCAGCCCCTGGGAGGACGCCGCGAACCGGCCCGCCTCTCCGGGGCGCGCGCTGCGCGGTGCGCTCGAGGCGCTCGGCGCGGCGGCCCACCAGGTCGCCCGCACCGGCACGGACGAGCAGGCGACGAAGGCGCTCGAGGTCCTCGACCGCGCGCGCCGGGACCTGTACCTGATCCTGGCCGGCGAGGCGTCGCCCGCGCCCACCCCGGAGGACTGACCTCCGCATCCCGACGAGGCACCCCCGCGATGGCGGGGGTGCCTCGTCGCGTCACGACGACAGTGCAACGACCGGCGTCCGGAGCTCCGCGGCCGCCCACCCGAACCCGACGACGGTCACGGCGGCCAGCGCGCCGAGCGCGGGGACGGCCGCGAGCACCGGGACCAGCGCGAGGGTGAGCGCTGCGCCGACCAGCCGGGCGACCGGCCAGCCCGACCCGGCGGAGCGCAGGAACACGGCGGTTCCGACGAGGTACGTGGCGACGCCACCGGCGAGCGCCGCTGCCCCGAACGCGCCGAACGCCTCGGACGACCCCACGTCCGCCATCGCCTCCTCGACCCCGAGGGCCGCGACGACCACCCCCGCGATCAGCACGTAGTGCAGGTAGGTGTACGCGAGCGTCGCGTACTCGGCCCGGGGGACCCCGTCGAGCCGCGCGAGGGCGTGCTCGGGGCCGTCGGCGGACCGTAGGAAGTAGACCCACCACAGGACGAGCGCGAGCGCGATGCACAGGGCGGCGCCGGCGATCACTGGTGCGCCGATCGGCAGGCGCGAGGCGCCTACGCCGATCGCGACGACCGACTCGCCCAGGGCCAGGATGACGACCAGGCCGTACCGCTCGGCCCAGTGCGCCGGGGAGTGCAGCCGCCAGTCGCCGCCCCAGCCCGTCAGGAGCGTCAGCCCCACGTCCCAGACCAGGGCGCCGAGCCAGATCCAGGTCTGCGCGGGCTGACCGACGAGCGCGCCGACCACCAGCAGGACGATCGACGGCAGCATCGCGACGAACTGTGTCAGCACCACCTGCCGCTGCAGCGCCCGGTCGCCTGCGCCCGCGACCAGGTACAACGAGGCGTGCACCACCCGGACGACGGCGTACGCGACGACGAGCACGAGCGGCCCGTCCAGCCCGCCGGGCAGGTCCTCGAACGACTCGGGGACGGCCAGGGTGGCGACGAAGATCGCGGCCATCGCGACCGCCATCCCCACGCGGAGGACGCCCTGGTCCGCGGGAGACTGGTTGGCGAGCCAGCTGTAGGACGTCCACGTCCACCAGAGCAGACCGAGCACGATCAGCGCCTGGAGCACGCCGAGCCCAGAGTGGGTCTCGGCCATCAAGTGACTGACCTGCGTGAACGCGAAGACGTACACCAGGTCGAAGAAGAGCTCGAACGTCGTGACGCGGTGCCCCTCGTCGGAGGTCCGCAGGCCGAGGCGTCGGATCACGGGCCTACCCTGCCGGACTCCGAGCCCCGCGTGCGAGGGGTTCAGGCGAGTGGCATCGCGAACCGGGCGTGCACCCCCGGCGAGTAGAGCACCGAGTCCGGCGCGCGGTCGGTGACGCCCGGCAGCCCGCCGGCGGCGACCAGCTCGTCGTCCAGCGACACCACCGACGCCCGCCGCAGCGGCCACGGCTCGTGCTCGTTGGGCACGAACCGCGTCCTTCCCCGCAGCACGGTGTGCATGCCCCAGCGCGCGGTGAGGAAGTCGGCCAGCGGGTCGTCGGTGACAGGCTCCGACGACGGCCGGACCACGAGGTGCGACGACGGTCGCGTGCCGGTCAGGCGGGTCGACCGGTAGTCGATCGCGTCGCCGTCGCGCCGGATGGACATCCGCGCCCACTGGTACGGCACGTTCATCACCGTCCGCGCGCCGAGCACGGTCACCACGCGCGACGCCTCGAGCGACCGGAACAGCACCCCGCGCCGGCCGTCGTCGTCGACCGTGTAGAGCCGGACGTTGATCTCGGGGAAGTCGCCGATGTACGGCAGCGCCGGGCCGGGAACGATCGTGAACCGCGCCATCTGGAACGCGATGAGGCCCACCCACGAGGAGCCGTCGCACTCGTCCGGACGCGTGCCTGGGGGCAGCAGCGGCGCGACGACGTCGGACGGCACCCGCCAGTGCAGGAAGCTCGCCCGCAACCAGTCCTGCGACAGGATCACCCGCCCGGTCAGCGGCGGGGCGACGGCCTGGATGGGATCCACGTGGCCACCGTAGACGCGCGCCGGGTCGGTTCCCCGCGGCCGAGCTCGGCAGTTGCAGCCGAGCTCGGCAGCTGCAACCACCGAGTTCGGCCCGAACTGCCGAGCTGGGCTGCGCGCGGGCGGTCGGCTGCTGCCTGTGGTCGGCGGGTCAGGCGGGCGTGGCGACGGGGGCGGCCGTGCGGGACGGAGAGCGCAGCAGCGCCACGCCGAGGACCAGCAGAGCCAGGTACCAGACGGAGTAGATCGACGAGCCGATCGCGGTCAGCGCGTCGGAGGCCACCCAGCCCGCGGGGACCAGCGTGACCACCCACGCGCCGGCGACGATCGCCAGCGTCCGACGCAGCCAGGCGGGTGCGACGTCGGCCGCGCGCCAGGCGAGGATCCCGAGCCCGACGGCCCACACCCCCTGCAGCAGCCAGCCGAGGTTCTCACCGAGCGCCCCGCCGGCGTAGGCGTTGATCAGCTCGTAGGTTGCGGCGGTGGCCTCCGTGGTCGCGGCGGAGGCGGTCGGGTCGAGAAAGCGCTCGGCCAGGCCGGGCACGACGAGCGGCCAGCGGATCCAGCCGAGGCTCTGGATGACGGGTGCGAGGACACCGAACGCGGTGACGGTCAGGAGTGCGGCGTCGGTGCCGCGGCTGCGGGCGAGCAGCAGGTGCAGCGCGATGACGCCGGGGATGAGGACGAGGCTGCCGGCCATCTGCAGCAGGAAGAGCGTCTGCACGGTCCCGGCGATCTCCGCGAACGCGGGCAGGACCTCGGCGGCGGGGGCGTCGAGGATGTCGGGCCAGCCGAACCGCACGCTCAGGCCGATGCTGGCGACGAGGGCGAGGGTGCCGGAGGCGATGAGGGAGAAGGCGGCGGTGCGGCGGTCACTGACCATGGGAGGCTCCTGAGGGGACGAAACGAGAACACTGTTCTCTCTTGTGTGAACAGTGTTCTCGCGAGTCGACCGGAAGTCAAGAACAGTGTTCTCGTTTATGCTGCGTGGATGGCTGCCACCGTGCGCGAGCGACGTCGTCAGGAGACGACCGACGCGATCCTCCGCTCCGCCCGCGCGCACCTCGAGCAGGCCGGAGTCGAGGGGGTCACTCTTCGCGCGGTGGCGCGCGACCTCGACATCGCCGTGTCGGCGCTCTACCGGTACGTCGACAGCCGGGACGACCTGCTCACCGAGCTCCTGGTCGAGGCGTTCACGGAGCACGCCGACGCAGTCGACGCCGCCGTCGACGCAGCGCTCGCCCACGACTCCGACGACATCGCCGCCGCCATCGCCGCCGGGCTGCGCGCCTACCGGGCCTGGTCGGTGGCGCACCCGGCGCAGTTCGGCCTCGCGTTCGGCGCCCCGGTGCCCGGGTACCACGCACCCGCGGGCCGCACGATGGCGGTCGCCGTCCGGCCGGGCGGCCGGATCATGGGGCTCTTCGCGACCGCCCACGAGCGCGGCCTCGTCGACGAGGAGGTGCTGACCGCGCGGGCGGCGACCCTCGACGACGGCACCGCCGCCGGGTTCGATGCGCTGGCCGCGCGGCAGTCCTACCCGCTGCCCGCCCCCGCGATCGCGCTGGCGGTCGACGCGTTCGTCCGCGTGCACGGGTTCACGGTCATGGAGGTCTTCGGCCAGCTCCGCCCGCTGGTCAGCCCGGCCGACGCGTACTACGAGGTGCTGCTGAGCGAGGTCGTCGGAACCCTGGGCCTGCGGGCCTGACGCCGGCACGCGAGATCGTGGGTTCGGCACGAGCGCGGGGGTTCGCCCCCACGATCTCGCGCCGAACCCACTGTCTCGCGGCGCACGAGATCGGCAGTTCCCGACGAGATCGGCAGCTGCCGACGAGCTCGTCGGGCGAGCGACCTGCTCAGCCGGCCGGGATCGTGGACGTGTCGATGACGAAGCGGTACCGGACGTCGCTGTTGACCACGCGGTCGTAGGCCTTGTCGACGTCGTCGGCGGTGATGGTCTCCACGATCGAGCCGATCCCGTGCTCGGCGCAGAAGTCGAGCATCTCCTGGGTCTCGCGGATGCCGCCGATGTTGGAGCCGGACAGGTTCCGACGAGCGCCCGTGAGCGAGAACACCCGGAACGACTGCTTGTTCTCCGGCAGCCCGACGAACACCAGTGACCCCTCGAACCGCAGCAGCGACAGGTACGCGTCGACGTCGATGTCCGCGCCGACCGTGCTGATGATCAGGTCGAACGACCGGCGCAGGTCCCGGAACGTCTGGCTGTCGCTCGTCGCGTAGTAGTGGTCGGCGCCCAGGGACAGCCCGTCCGCCTGCTTGGACAGCGACTGGCTGAGCACGGTGACCTCGGCGCCGAGCGCGTGCGCCAGCTGCACACCCATGTGCCCGAGGCCGCCCATGCCGACGATCGCGACCTTCTTGCCCGGCCCGGCACCCCAGTGCTTCAGCGGTGAGTAGAGAGTGATGCCGGCACAGAGCAGCGGCGCGGCGACGTCCAGCGCGATTCCGGAAGGGATCCGCAGCAGGTAGTTCTCGTCGACCACGATCTGCGTGGAGTACCCGCCGTAGGTGGGGGTGCCGTCGTAGGCCTTGGAGTTGTAGGTGCCGACGTTGCCCGTCAGGCAGAACTGCTCCTCGCCTGCCAGGCACATCTCGCACTCCCGGCAGGAGTCGACGAAGCAGCCGATGCCCCCGCGGTCGCCCACCGCGTGCTTGGTCACGCCGGACCCGACGGCGGAGACGATGCCCGCGATCTCGTGGCCGGGGACCATGGGGAACCTCGCCTTGCCCCACTCCTCGCGTGCCTGGTGGATGTCGGAGTGGCAGATGCCGGCGTAGGCGATGTCGAGGAGCACGTCGTGCGGACCCAGCTCCCTGCGCTCGACCGTGCCGCGCTCGAAGGGGGCGCCGGCGGAGGGGGTGAGCAGGGCGGGCACGGTCAGGGGCACAGGGGACTCCTCGGCGACGAACGGGTGGCTGCTCCCATCATGCTCCAGCGGCGATCCATCCGCGGGTCAGCGTCTGCACCGCGGAACCGTCGAGGTCGGCCAGCTTGACCCCGGCGAACGCCCGCGCGGCCGCGCTCGTCTGGACGCGGACCGGCGGGTCCTCCTCGACCAGCAGCTCCACGAGCATGGCCGCGACGTCGGCGGCGGACTGTGCGTTCGCGAACGCTCCTGCCGTCCGTTCCAGGTAGGACGCGAGGAGGGCTCTGTAGGGACCGTCGGCGGGAGGCTCGATGCCCGCGTTGGCGACGAACTCGCTGGCCACCGCGCCGGGCTCGACGATGACGACCGGCACGCCGAGCGCGGCCGCGACGGGCGCGAGGCTCTCCAGGAACCCCTCGACCGCGAACTTCGCCGCGCAGTACGCCTCGTTGAACGGCTGGCCGACGACGCCRCCGACCGAGCTGATCGTGATCAGCCGCCCACCGGACGCGCGCAGGTGCGGCAGCGACGCCTGGGTGAGGGCGACGACGCCGAAGTAGTTGACCTCCATGCAGGACCGGAACGCGTCCATGCTCAGGGTCTCTGCGGTGCCCACCCATGCGGCGCCCGCGTTGTTGATCACCGCGTCGAGCGTGCCGTGATCGGCGACGACGCCCGCCACGACGGCGTCGACGGCGTCGTGGTCGGTCACGTCGAGCTGCCGGATGTCGAGCGGGAACCCGCCGCCGCGGGACCGCAGCTCGTCGGCCCTGGACAGGTCGCGCATCGTCGCCACGGTCGTCCAGCCCTCGTCCGCGGCGGCGAGCGCGGTCTCCAGGCCGATGCCGGTCGAGGTGCCGGTGATCAGGACAGTGGGCATGAGGACCTCCGGGGACGGCGAGGGGCGGACGTTCCATCCTCCGCCCGCCGTGCCCGGTGTGCTCAGGAGTCCTCGGCGAGGCCCACCGTGTGGCCGTCGGGGTCCGTCAGCGTGGCGATCGTCCGTCCGCCGCCGACCGGCGTCGCGTCCTGGACGACCGTGGCGCCCGCCGCCACGAGCGCGTCGCGGGTGGCCGCGAGGTCCGCCACGTGCCAGTAGTAGACCGGTCCGGCGCTCACGTCGCCGTTCGGGTTCAGTCCGAAGTGCACTCCGGGGGCCTCGAAGCCCACGTAGTACGGGGCGTCGTGGGCGGGCTCGACGCCGAGCAGCTGCGTGTAGAACGCCTTCGCCGTGGCCAGGTCGCTCACCGGGACCACCACGGTCTTGATGCCTTCGGTCATCGTCGTGCTCCTTGTGTCTGGGTGGGATCGGGCCCTCCCACGCTACTGACGTACCAGGTCGGGGCGGCGCGCCGGTCGACCCGAGGACGACTCCGATCTCCGCCGCGCGGCTGAGGTGGCCCGGCTGTCCGACAGGCCACGATGACGCCATGACGACCGCCGGGCACCCCGAGACTCCGCCCAGCTGGCAGGAGTGGGTGCCGTCCGTCGCGGTGGCGACGGTGGTGGCGGTGCTCATCCTCATCACGCCGAACGTCACCTCGTACACCTCGTTCGACGGAGGGTCGTCGTGGTCCACGCCCGGCGGCATCGACCGGTTCACGCTGGTCGGCAGTCTGAGCGTGGTCGTGGGCGTGACCCTCGCGCGTCGCTGGCCGGTCTGGGCGACCGTGCTCACGGTCCTGCCGTTCATCCAGGTGCCGTGGAACGGCGGTTTCGTCTGGGGGTGGTGGCTCGGAATCCTGGCGGTGGCCGCGCTCGCCGCTCTGGACGGCGTCGTGCGGGCCGTGGTGCCGACGGCCGCCGCGCTCTTGGTCGCCGCCTGGTACTGCGGCACGGAGATGCCGGCGTATCTACCGATCGGGCCGGTCACCTCGGGGACCGGGGCGGACTTCGAGTGGGCCGCCCTGGCGATGTACGCGTTCTGGGTGCTGGCGGTCGTCGGGGTCGCGGCGGCCATCGGTGCGAGCCAGCGCTCACGGCGACGCCAGGCGGATGCGCACCTCACCGAGCGCCACGCCCTCCAGGTGGAGTCCCTCGCCGGTGAGCGCGCCCGGCTCGCCCGCGACCTGCACGACGTCGTCGCCCACCACGTGTCGCTCGTCGCGGTCCGGGCGGAGTCGGCGCCCTTCATCCACCCGGACCTGAACGACGACGCGCGCGAGGTCCTGGCCGCCATCGCGACCGACGCCCGCGAGGCCCTCACCGAGCTGCGTCAGGTGCTCGTCGTCCTGCAGCGCACGTCCGACGAGGGCGAGCGCATCCCGCAGCCGACCGCCTGCGACGTCGACGACCTGGTGGCCAGCGCGGTCGCGGCCGGTCAGCCGGTCGCCCTCGACGGCGAGTGGCGCGACGTCCCGCCCGCCGCCGGCTACGTCCTGTACCGGGCTGTGCAGGAAGGGCTGACCAACGCCCGCCGGCACGCACCGGGGGTGACCGCGCGGCTGAGCCGGACGCTGACCGACGGTGCGGTCGGCTTCCGGATGACCAACCCCGCCGGGCGCGACGCGGAGCCGGGGCGCGGGCTGATCGGGATGCGCGAACGCGTCGAGGCGCTGGGTGGCACGATGACGGCCGTGGTGATCGACAAGGAGTTCGTGCTCGAGGTTGCGGTGCCCCGGTGACCCGCGTCGTCGTCGCCGACGACCAACCGGTCGTCCTGCTGGGCTTCGCCGCCATCCTCGGCGCGGCACCCGACCTGCAGGTGGTCGGCGCGGCCCACGACGGCCGCGAGCTGCTGTCGCTCGTGGCCGCCGAGCGGCCGGACGTCGCGGTGGTCGACGTGCGGATGCCGCACCTGGACGGGATCGCCGCGACCGCCCGGATCACGGCCGAGCACCCGGCCACCCGCGTGCTGATCCTCACCACCTTCGACCTGGACGAGTACGTCTACGACGCCCTGCGGGCCGGTGCGAGCGGGTTCCTGCTCAAGGACGTCACGGCGGAGCGGCTGGTGGAGGCGGTGCGGATGGTCGCGGACGGGTCGATGCTGCTGGGCCCGACGGTGACGCGGAGGCTGGTAGAGGACTTCACCGCGCGCGTCCCGGCGCCCGTGCCGGTGGTCGGTATCGCGGACCTGACGCCCCGCGAGCTGGAGATCCTGCGCGCGGTGGCTCGTGGGCTGTCGAACGCGGAGATCGGCGCCGAGCTGTGGATCGCCGAGCCCACGGTGAAGTCCCACGTCTCGGAGGCCCTGCGCAAGCTCGGCTGCCGCGACCGTGTGCAGCTGGTGATCGCGGCCTACGAGTCGGGGCTGGTCGGGGTCTAGGAGCAGAGCTGCAGCGGCTCGTCCGCACCGGGCCGCAGGTCGAAGTGCTCCTCGTGACCG
>NZ_JBFUHU010000150.1:0-8762 GCF_056402235.1 Cellulomonas sp. P4_B5_2 | reverse complement strand
CGTCCCGGTCGCGCGGTTGGCCGGCACGGGTCGACGGGTCTGCTCGGTGCGGGCGCGCGGGCGTACCGAGCCGGGGACGGGACCCGTCATCCGCCGGCTCCGGCCGGCTCGGGGGCGCCCTGCACGCTGCCGTCGGCGAGCCGGAGCCAGCCGGTGCCGTTGGTGGGCACCATGCCGAGTGCRCTGGCCGCGGCGGCGAGCTGCGTGGGCGAGGCCTTGGCGTCCAGCTCCGCCGTCAGGCCCAGCGCGTCCTGGTTGAGCCGGCCCAGCTCGTTGGACAGGTCGTACTTGGCGTACGCGCTCGCCGCCATCGAGGTGTTGAGCAGCAGTGCGGACARGAGCGCACCGGCGAGGACGGCCATGCAGGCAAGGATGAACGGCACACGTGTCCTGGCGTGCTCCGGCGCGCGGACGACGCGAAGTCGGGGTGCCGGGGCTGCCTTGGGGCGGGCCGGGGTCGGGTAGGCGCGAGCGGTGCTCACTCGGGCAGCGGACTGGGCGCTCATGCTGCCCTCCTTCCGGTCGGACGTGGCGTCAGGTGGTCAGGGGTGGGACGGGTGCGCTCGGCTGCGCGGAGCCGGACGGACTGCGACCGGGGGTTGTGCGCCAGCTCGGCCTCGTCGGCCTCCTCGSCGCCGCGCGTCACGAGGCGCAGGAACGGTGCGTGGGTCTCCGGCTCGACCGGCAGGTCCGGCGGGGCGCTCGACGTCGCCCCGACGGCCAGCGCGCGCTTCACCGCCCGGTCCTCGAGCGAGTGGTACGACTCGACGACGATCCGGCCGCCCACGGCGAGCGCCTCGATCGACTGCGGCAGSGCGCGCTCCAGCACCTCGATCTCGCCGTTCACCTCGATGCGCAGCGCCTGGAAGGTGCGCTTGGCCGGGTTGCCGCCGGTCTTGCGCGTGGCTGCGGGGATGTTGGCGCGCACGATGCTCACCAGCTCCCCGGTGCTCTCCAGAGGACGCCGGGCGCGCTGCGCGACGATGGCCCGGGCGATGCGCGGTGCGAACCGCTCCTCGCCGTAGACGCGCAGGATGCGCGCGAGCTCGCGCTCGTCGTAGGTGTTGAGCACGTCCGCCGCCGTCTGCCCGGTGGTCGCGTCCATCCGCATGTCCAGGGGGGCGTCGGCCGAGTAGGAGAAGCCGCGCTCGCGCTCGTCCAGCTGCAGGGACGACACGCCGAGGTCCATGAGGACGCCCTGCACCGCGGGGATGCCCAGCGAGTCCAGGACGTCGTTGATCTCGTCGTAGACCGCGTGCACGCCGGTGAACCGGTCGCCGAACGGCGCGAGCCGCCTGCCCGCGAGCTCCAGCGCCTGGGTGTCGCGGTCGATGCCGACCACCCGCACGTGCGGGAACGCCTGCAGGATGCCCTCGGTGTGGCCACCCATCCCCAGGGTCGAGTCGACCATGACCGGGCTCTCGACGTCGAAGGCCGGGGCCAGCAGGTCGAGGCAGCGCTGCAGCAGCACCGGGGTGTGCCGGGAGGCCGCGTCGTCAGACGTGTGCTCGGTCATCGCTGCTCCCCTCCCCAGGTGGCACGAATGGTGTGGTCGGGCGGCCCCTCCGCCGTCCGACCAGATCCCCCACCGACCCTCTGCCACCGGGGAAGTGCGGCAGAGATTCGGGAGGAGGTCTCACCGGGCGGCCCGTGGGCCAGTGCGTCTAGAAGGGACCGTTCGGGAAGACCTCCTCCGCGGTGTCGGCGTAGCCGGCCTCCTGCTCGGCCAGGTACGTCTCCCACGCGGTGAGGTCCCAGATCTCGACCCGGGTGCCGGTGCCGATGACGGCGACGTCGCGCTCGAGCCCCGCGTACTTGCGGAGCATGGGCGGGATGGAGATGCGGCCCTGCTTGTCGGGCAGCTCGTCCGAGGCGCCCGACAGGAAGACGCGCAGGTAGTCGCGGCCCTGCCGGCTGGTCACCGGCGCCTGCCGCAGCTGGTCGTGCATGCGCTGGAACTCCTGCATCGGGAGCAGGAAGAGGCACCGCTCCTGGCCGCGCGTCATGACCAGTCCAGGGGCGAGCTGACCACGGAACTTGGCCGGGAGGATGAGCCGGCCCTTCTCGTCGAGCCGTGGGGTGTACGTCCCGAGAAAGGGCGCGAACGAGCCGAAGACGCCGGCGGACGACTCATGCGTCACCCCGCCTCCTCCCGGTCCCTCGCTGCATGTCGTGGTGCGACATTCCCCGCCTCACCACGTGCCTCCACGGTACTCCACTTCACTCCACCTGCCACCGGAGATCCGCATGATTCACCCGATCGAGAGTACAAAACCGCAGGTCAGAACCGTGGAGCGAAGTGGAGGGAGGTTCGGCCCCCGAGCATCGTCGGGGCGTGTCGAGGCACGTTCAACCAGCCCGATTCCGGAGGGATCGGACGAATCGCCGCCGGTCCGGGCGCCTTCGCCGCTCGACCGGGTGGGTGGTGGAGCGAAGTGGGGGGCCGATGGGCGATGAACTGAGGGCGCCCGACCTTTAGGCTCGGACCCAGATCCGCCAAAGGAGGCGTCATGCTGCAGGCCGTCCCGTCCACGAGTGAGCTCGAGGACGTCGTCGACATCACCACGAGGATGCGCACCGCCGTGGAGGGGGTCGTCACCGGCCGCCCCGAGCTCGTGCGCGTCACGGTCGCCGTGCTGCTCGCCGAAGGGCACCTGCTGCTCGAGGACGTCCCGGGGGTCGGCAAGACGACGCTCGCCAAGGCGCTGGCCAAGACCATCGACTGCACCGTCGGCCGGATCCAGTTCACGCCGGACCTGCTGCCCTCGGACCTCACCGGCGTGAACATCTTCCGGTCGCAGACCCACGAGTTCGAGTTCCGGCCCGGTCCCGTCTTCGCGCACGTCGTGATCGGCGACGAGATCAACCGGGCCTCGCCCAAGACGCAGTCCGCACTGCTGGAGTGCATGCAGGAGGCGCAGGCGACCGTCGACGGCCGCACCTACCCGCTGCCGCGGCCGTTCCTGGTCGTCGCCACCCAGAACCCCGTCGAGATGGAGGGCACCTACCCCCTCCCCGAGGCGCAGCGCGACCGGTTCATGGCCCGGCTGACCGTGGGCTACCCGAGCATCGAGTCCGAGCTCGACATGCTCGACCTGCAGGAGACGTCGGACCCGCTGGACACCCTGCGGCCCGTCACCGACGCCGCGCAGGTCAAGGCGCTCATCGAGACCACGCGCCGGCTCTACGCCGCGCCCGGCATCAAGCGGTACGTCGTGGATCTCGTCACCGCCACCCGCGAGGACCCGGGCCTGCGGCTCGGCGCCTCCCCGCGCGCCGCCATCCAGCTGCTCCGTGCCGCCAAGTCCCTCGCCGCCATGGACGGCCGGGACCACGTGCTGCCCGACGACGTGCAGCAGCTGGGCGTCCCCGTGCTCGCGCACCGCCTGCTGCCGAGCACCGAGTCGCGCCTGTCCGGCCGCAGCACGTCGGACATCGTCGCCGACATCCTCGACCGCATCCCGCTCCCGTCGACGGCGGGCACCGCGCGTTCGCGACGCGCGACCGGCTGATGCGACTCCGTCCCACACCCCGAGGCTGGGCGCTCGCAGGCGCGGGCATCGTCGCGCTGCAGCTCGGCGTCGTGCTCGGGGCGGTCGACCTGGTGCGCATCGGCACGCTCGCGCTCCTGCTCGTCGTCGCGGCGGCAGTCGGCGTCGGCGTGCTCGACCCCGGTCGCGGCAAGCACCGGCTCAACGTCCAGCGGCGCGCCCGGCCGAACCCCGTGCACGCGGGCGACGAGGCACAGATCGAGGTCGTCATCGCGGCCGCCGATCCCGCCGCGCGCGTGCGGCTGGCAGGGCTGAAGTTCGCCGAGCAGGCCGCCACCGAGCTGTCCGGCGGACGCCCGCTGCGCGCCCGGGTGACACGCGCGCCGCGCCGCGTGACCGTGACGTACGCCGTGCAGGCCGCGCGACGCGGCCGCTGGCCGCTGGGTCCGCTCGTGGTCACCCGCAGCGACCCGTTCGGCGTGGTGCGCACGTCGGCGACCCTCGGCGACCAGGCCGAGGTGTCGGTGTGGCCGGCCGTGGTGCCGCTCCCCACCCCGAGCGACGTGCTCGTGGGCGAGCCGGACCGGGTGGCCCTGGGCGCGCGGAGCCCCTCGACCGACGACGCCTCGCTGCGGGACTACCGCGAGGGCGACGACCTGCGCCGCGTGCACTGGAGCAGCAGCGCCCGCAAGGGCGCCCTCATGGTCCGCTYGGACGAGCGCGCCGGCATGCGGCCCGTCTCGGTCCTGCTCGACCTGCCCGCGCGGGTCGCCAGCCTGGAGTGGTCGATCTCACTGGCCGCGTCCATGTCGCTGGCCATGCTCGACGGTGGCCACCCGGTCCGGCTCGTCAGCGGCCTGCGCGACAACGCCAGCCCGTACCCGCTCGCCTTCGTGCACGACCGCTCCGGACCCGGTGCCCGCAGCGCGGTGCTGGACCGCACCATCGACCTCGAGGCACCGCGCACGGCCGCCCAGGGCGAGGCCGAGCTCGTCGCGGCCGCCCACCTGCTGCACACCAGCGACGCCGGCGGGGAGATCGTCCTGGCCGTCCTCGGCCCGCTCGGCGCGTCCGCCCGTGCCGCGCTCGCGCACGTCGCCGACACCGCTCAGGCCTGGGCCGTCGTGCGCGCCGACACCCCCGCGCACGAGGCGGAGGCCGAGCACACCATGAAGGCCCTGCGTCGAGCCGGCTGGCGTGCCTGCAAGGTGACACCGGGCGAGCCGATCGTGGACTGCTGGCTGCGTCTGCTGGGGTCGGCCCAGTGAGCGGGCGCACGCTCCGCATCCCCCGCGGACCCCGGTCGGCGCTGGGGTCGGCCCTCTGCGCGGCCGCGACCTGCGCCAGCCTCTTCGCGCTCACCGGTCTGATCGTGCGCGGCAGCTGGCTCGTCGCCACGTGGCTGATCGTCCTGGTCGTCGCAGCGGTCGTCGTCGGTGTCCGTGCCGTCACGCGGTCCTGGTGGGCGCCCACGCTCGCCGGGACGAWCGTCGCCGCCGCCATCGTGCTCGTCCGGTACGGGGCTCCCCCGGGGCGGCTGCAGGTCCTGCCGGACTCCGGGTCGTTCGACCGGACGCTCGCGACCGCGCGCGAGGGCGTCGCGGTCATCAACGCGTCCCTCGTGCCCATGGCCGGGGTCCGTCCCGCCGAGCTGCTCGTGGTCGTCGGGGCCGTCTCGGTCTTCCTGCTGGCGGACCTCGTCGCGATCGGGCTGGGTGCGCCGGCACTGTCCGGTGTCGCGTTCGCGGGGCTGTGGGTGCCCGCGATCATCCTGGGCTTCCCGGCCAGCGGCTGGGCGATCGCCTGGACGGCCTTCTTCTACCTCCTGCTGCTGGCGCTGAGCGCGGCCCCACCAACCGCCCACAGCGACCGTGCCCGGCGGACCTCCGTCGCGGTCCTGAGCTCGGCCTCGTTGATCGTCGCCACACTCCTGGCCGGCCCCGCCGTCGCGGCCTTCCCCGGGTGGGCGACCATGCGCATGCCCAGCTTCGGCACCGGTCCGGTCGGGCCGATGTCGCTGAGCGACAACCTCGACCTGCGCGAGAGCCTGGGCTCCCGGTCGGGCCAGGTCGTCCTGCGGTACACGGTCACCCCGGTGGTCACGGACGAGGGCGCCGAGCCCGCTCCCTCACCGAGCGCGGACACCAACGTCACCGCCAACGACGTCGGCCCCCTGCGCGCCTTCACGCTCACCACGTTCGACGGCCAGGAGTGGGACCGCTCGGACTCGCTCGAGCTCACCGGCTGGGACCCCTCGACGCTCCTGTCGTCGGACCCCACCATCCTCGGCACGTCCCCCGACGCGGACCGCGGGACCCTCGCCGACGTCCGGATCGAGGTGGACAACCTGCGCGAGCGCCGCCTCCCGGTGAGCACCTTCCCGCGCACCGTCGACGTGCGCGGCGGGTGGGAGTACGACCCCGGGCGCGACGAGGTCGTCGGTCGACGCGGCACGTTCGACGGCATGACCTACGCCATGCAGGTCGAGATCCCGTCCCTGACCAAGGAGGACCTGGTCGGCGCGGAGGTTGGCGACCCCGGTGACGACGGCGCCTCCCTCGAGGTGCCGCAGACCACGCACTCCGACGACATGTCCGCGCTCGCCCGCGAGATCACCGAGGGCTCCACCACGCCCTACGAGCAGGCGATGGCCCTGCAGACGTACTTCCGGGCGACGACGAACTTCACCTACGACACCCGCGTCGCACCCTCCCAGTCGGACGACGCCGTCTGGGACTTCCTGCAGTCCACCCGCGGCTACTGCGTGCAGTTCGCCACCTCGATGGCGATGATGGCCCGCTCGCTCGACATCCCCGCCCGGGTCGCGGTCGGCTTCCTGCCCGGTGAGTCGGACCGCAACGGCGGCTACGTCGTGTCCGGCCAGAAGTCGCACGCCTGGCCCGAGCTGTTCTTCGAGGGTTCCGGCTGGGTGCGGTTCGAGCCGACCCCAGGAGAGCAGACCGGCGCCCCGCCGCGCTGGAGCGACCCGTTCGTCGGCATCTCCGCCCCGGACCAGATCCCCGACGACCAGGTGCCCGTCCCCCTGCCCGGCGCGACCTCCTCCTCCGCGCCCGGCGGCGCGCAGTCCTCCGGCGGCGCCGAGGACGACGAGCAGGCCTGGCTGCCTGTGGCGGTCACCGTGGCGATCGTGCTGGCCGTGGCGTCGTTCGGGCTCGCCCTCATCCGGCGTCGCACCCGCTTCCGCGCGGACCTGACCCCCGAGCGTGCCTGGCTCCGCGCCCGGCGCCGGCTCGGTGCGCGCGGGGTCACCTGGACGGACGCCGAGACCCCGCGAACCGTCGTCGTCTCGGTGCAGGAGCAGCTGCGGCAGGCCGCCGGGTCGTCCCTGACGGGGTCGTCCGTCGACGCGCTCGAGTCGCTGGCGCGGACGGTCGAGCGCGACCTCTACGCGCCGGAGCAGCCCTCAGTGGACCCGGAGGTCCTCGCCGGGTGGGTGGACGAGCTGATGAGCGGGGTGGAGAGCCTGCTCAGTGACCGCTCTCGCCGCGGCGCCGCTCCCAGCGCTCCTCGAGACGGGACATGAGGCTGCTCTTGCGACGGGCCGGCGGCGTTGCCGGCTTGACCTGACCGTCGCTCTGGACCACGCCTCGCGGACCGGAACGGTGCCCGGACGCGCGCTGCGGCGCCGCGAAGGCGAACGCGACGGCAGCGAACATCACGACGAAGCCGATGACGCCGAGCCACGGGAGGCCGTTGGCCGCGCCGAGGACGAGCAGCAGCAGACCGACAGACGCACCAACTCCCGCGATGACGTATCGGCCGAACGGGCGATGCCCGCGCTGAGTCAGCGTGTTGGCGAGCCGCGGATCGTCAGAGGTCAACTGGCGTTCCATCTGCTCGAGCACGCGCTGCTCGTACTCCGAGAGAGGCATCCTGACCCCCGTTGTCAGCTATGTGGACCTGTCGTCCGGTTCAGGATAGATCCGCCGGAACGAAGGTGGTAGTCGAGCCGGAGGATACTCCTCCAGCCTGAGGAGCCCCGGCCCTGATCGCGGCCCCGCCGAACCGCTCGCGGACCCGGTCCATGGTCAGCTCCGCGTCCCGCCGGGCGCGGACGGGCTCGTCCGACGCCTCCTCGAGGGTGGGCTGGCGGATGGTCGACGCCGCACGGGACAGACCCTCGGCGCGCACCCCGACGAGTCGGACCGGAAGCCCTCCGAGATCGACGCCCGCGAGCAGCTCCCGCACGGCCAGGAACATCTCGCGCCCGACGTCCGTAGGGGTGACCAGCGTGCGCGACCGGGTGAGCGTCCGGAAGTCGGAGGTCCGGATCTTCACCGTGATCGTCCGCGTGACCAGGCCGTTCCTGCGCAGCCGGACCGCGCACCGGTCGGCGAGGTCCCGTGCCTTCTCCTGGACCACGGCGAGGTCGGCGACGTCGGTCAGGAACGTCTCCTCGGCGCCCAGCGAGCGCTCCTCGCGGCCCGGGCTGACCGGCCGCGGATCGCGACCCCACGACAGGTCGAACAGGTGCGAGCCCGCGACCTTGCCGACCGCGTGCTGCACCGTGGACACGTCGCTGTCGGCGAGCTGTGCCACCGTCCGGATACCGAAGCGCGCCAGGGCGGCCTCCGTCTTTTCACCCACCCCCCACAGTGCCCCGACCGGCAGCACCCGCAGGAACTCCACCGTCGCCGCCCGCGGGACGAGGAGGACGCCGTCCGGCTTGGCCTGGCCGGACGCGAGCTTGGCGACGAACTTG
This sequence comes from Cellulomonas sp. P4_B5_2, assembly GCF_056402235.1. NCBI lineage: Bacteria > Bacillati > Actinomycetota > Actinomycetes > Micrococcales > Cellulomonadaceae > Cellulomonas > Cellulomonas sp. P4_B5_2. Next base: position 548 of record NZ_JBFUHU010000150.1, on the reverse strand, counting down.
GTCGATCCGATGCCGACGGAGCACGTGATCCCGAACTGCTCCTGGACCTGCCGCCGGATCAGCCGGGCGATGACGGTGGGCGGCCCGAGGCGTCGGCGCGCGCCCGCCACGTCGAGGAAGGCCTCGTCGATGCTCACCTGCTCGACGAGCGCGGTGACGTCACCGAGCAGCTGCATCACGCCCGTGGAGACCTCGTGGTACGCGTGGTGGTCGGGCGGGACGACGATCGCCTGCGGGCACTGGCGCAGCGCGGTGGCCATCGGCATCGCCGAGTGCACGCCGAACGCCCGGGCCTCGTAGGTCGCCGCCAGGACCACGCTGCGCGCCGCGCCACCGACGATCACCGGCAGGCCCCTGAGCTGCGGCCGACGAGCCAGCTCCACCGACGCGAAGAACGCGTCCATGTCGACGTGCAGGATCGAGCAGCCGACCTCCTCGCGACCCCAGTCGCGCCTGGCCTCGGCCGACCGGGGTCCGCGACTCATGGCTGCACGAGGTCGTCGGACCCGCCGACTGGCTGATCGGCGCTGCTCATGACGCCCGCTGGG
>NZ_JBFUHU010000149.1:0-8790 GCF_056402235.1 Cellulomonas sp. P4_B5_2 | reverse complement strand
GACCACGACGACACCGGTGACCAGCTCGGAGTCCGGGCTGACCTTGGCCCACTCGTCCGTGAGGTCGAGCGCGGTGCGGATGCCCGGGTCCTTCGCCGTCACGACGGTCGCGAAGGGCTGGGGCAGCAGGGCGATCGCGCCCGGCGTCGTCGCCAGCAGGGCGGCGACCTCGGTGTGCTCGCTGCGGTACTCGATCGTGAGGTCGGTCGCCGGGTCCAGGCCGTTGCTGGTCAGCAGGTGCTCCAGCACGTACTGCGGCGAGGCACCCTTGCCGGAGGCGATGACGGTCCTGCCGGCCAGGTCGGCGATGCTGTGCACCGTGTCACCGGCCTCGAGGATGTCCAGGACCCCGAGGGTGGAGATCGCGGCGACCTGGATCTGGGCGTCGGCGTCGTCGAGCGTCTTGTTGTACAGGACCGCCGCGAGGTTGGACGGGAGCAGGGCGACGTCGACCGCGCCCTGCACGACCAGCGGCACGACCTCGTCCGGCGTGCCGTACATGGTCACCTGGTAGTCCTCGGCGCCCGCGCCCGCCTCCGCCTCGTCCATCAGGTGGACCAGGCCCATCGTCGTGGGGCCCTTGAGCGACGCGATGCGGATGGTGGTCGGCTCAGCCGCAGGAGAAGTCGAGGGAGAAGCGGCGGGGGAGGCCGGGGGAGCGGCCGCGGGTGCGGTGCCGCCGCAGCCGGCGAGCAGCGCGCTCGTGAACAGCACCGCGGCCGCGACGCCTGTCATTCGCTTCATAGGATCATCTCTCGGTCGGGACAGCCGCGTCCCGGAACGGGGCGTAGCTGGTGTGCAGGAGGTGGTGGGCGGCCTCGGAGTTGGGTTCTCCGTAGAACTCGTCGTACAGCCGCAGGACGTCCGGGTTCTCGTGGGACTTGCGCAGGCTCGAGGTGCGGTCGATGTTGACCAGCACCTTCTGCCGGGCCGCCATCTCGCCGGCCCTGCCGGGAACCGGGTGCCCGGCACCGTTGATGCAGCCACCCGGGCACGCCATGACCTCGATGAGGTCATAGCCCACGTCCTCACCTGCGGCGATGCGCCGGGCGAGAGGCTCGATGTTGTTCAGGCCGGAGACCACCGCGACGCGCACGGTCACACCGCCGCCGGTCACGGTCGTCTCCTTGATGCCCTCGAACCCGCGGACCGCCTCGAAGTCGAGCTTGTCGAGCAGCGGCTCGCCCGTGAGCTTCTCGACGGCCATCCGCAGCGTGGCCTCCGCCACCCCGCCGGAGGCGCCGAACAGGATGCCGGCGCCCGTGACCCGCCTGTACGGCTCGTCGAACTCCGCCGGGGTGATGTCGGCCGGCTCGAGGCGCAGCATCTCGACCATCTCGAGGAACTCGGTGGTCGTGAGCACGGCGTCGACGTCGCGAACGCCCTCCGGCGCGAACTCCGGGCGGGCAGCCTCGTACTTCTTGGCCAGGCACGGCACGATCGACACCACGTACAGCTCGTCGAGGCTGATGCCGGCCTGCTGGGCGAAGTGGTTCTTCACCGTCGCGCCCATCATCTGCTGCGGGGACTTGCAGCTGGACAGGTGGGGGATCAGGTCGGGGAAGCGGCGCTCGACGAGGTTGACCCAGCCGGGGCAGCACGACGTGAAGTGCGGCATCACGCCACCGGACTCGACCCGGCCCAGGAACTCCGTGGTCTCCTCCATGATCGTCAGGTCCGCGGCGAAGGTGAAGTCGAAGACCTTGTCGAACCCGATCCTGCGCATCACACCGGCGATGAAGGCGGACGCCTCGTCGAACGGCAGGCCGAAGTGCTCGGCGACCACGGTGCGGACCGCCGGGGCGACGAAGCCGACGACGACCTTCTTCGGGTCGTTGATGGCCGTGAACACGTCGCCACGCTCGCGCACGTAGTCCAGCGCGCCGCACGGGCAGGCCCGGACGCACTGGCCGCACGACACGCAGTCCGTCAGTCCGAGGGGCTGGCCGTTGTGGGTGCCGACGGTCAGCCGGCCCTCGTGGAACTGGAAGGCCAGGACGCCCGGTCCCTCGATCTCGGAGCAGGCGGCGACACACAGCCCGCACGAGATGCACTTGTTGTCGTCGCGGACGATGAAGGGGTGGTCCTGGGTGAGCGGGACGTACGGGCGCACGTGCAACGGCGTGGCGAACACGACCTGATGGGCGCTGGCCTCCTGGCGCAGCGAGCAGGCGTTCTGCGTGCCGCAGCCGCAGCTCAGGCAGCGCGCGGCCTCGGCCTGGGCCTGCTCCTCGGTCAGACCCTGCTCGACCTCCACGAAGCTGCTGGTCCGCTGCGAGGGCACGAGCGAGGGCATGGTGGCGCGGGCGAGCCGGGGGAGGTCCTCGAACTCCGCGCGAGGCAGGTCCTCGAGCGACCCGCGGCTGCAGGTGTAGTCCTCCTGGCTGGGGCGCACGGAGCCGCGGGTGACGAACTCGTCCATCGCGAGGGCTGCACGTCGCCCTGCCGCCACGGCCTGGATGACGGTCGCCGGACCCGTGACGCAGTCGCCGCCGGAGAAGATCTTCCCCTCGCTCGTCTGCATCGTGTGGCCGTCGATGTCGACGTCGCCCCACTCGTTCAGCCGGACCGGCAGGTCGTTGAACAGGAAGCCGGTGTCGGTGCTCTGACCGATGGCCCCGATGATGGTGTCGGCCTCGATGACGAAGTCGCTGCCCTCGACGGCCACCGGACGCCGACGGCCGGAACGGTCGGGCTCGCCGAGCTCCATCGTCAGGCAGTGCAGCTGCAGGCCCTCGTCGCCCGCGCTGATCCTCGTCGGTGCGGTGAGGAACACCATCTCGATGCCCTCGTGCACAGCCTCCTCGACCTCGAACGGCTCGGCCGGCATCTCCTCGCGGGTGCGGCGGTAGACGAGCCTGACCGTCTTGGCCCCCTGACGCAGGGCGGTGCGGGCGCAGTCGATCGCGGTGTTGCCGCCCCCCAGGATCACGACGTCGTCGCCCAGCGGGACCTCGACGCCCTTGGTGACCTGCTCGAGGTAGTGGATGCCGAGCCAGACGCCGTCGAGGGTCTCGCCGTCGACCCGCAGCGGCGACGCGCGCCAGGAGCCGATCGCGAGGTAGACCGCGTCGAAGTCGCGTTGCAGGTCCTCCAGCCGATGGTGGGTGCCGAGCGCCTGGCCCGTGAGGATCTGCACACCCATGGCTTGCATGACGCCGATCTCCTGGTCGAGCGTCGACTTGGGCAACCGGTACTCGGGGATGCCGTAGCGCGTCATGCCGCCGGCGTGGTCCTGCTTCTCGAAGACCGTCACCGCGTGACCGTCGAGGGCGCTGTAGTAGGCGGCGGACAGGCCGGAGGGACCGGCACCGACGACCGCGATCCGCTTGCCGGTGGGCTCGGCGACCCGCGGGATCCACGGCGTCTCGCGGGCCATGTCCCAGTCGGACGCGAACCGCTTGACGGCGTTGATGGCGACCGGCTCGTCGGTGAGGTTGCGCCGGCACTCCGACTCGCACGGGTGGGGGCACACACGGCCGCACACCGACGGGAAGGGGTTCCGGTCCCGGATGACGCGGATGGCGGCCTCGTAGTTGCCGTCCGCCACGTGGCTCAGGTACGTCTGGATGTCGATGTTGCCCGGACAGGCGACGACGCAGGGCGCCACGCAGTCGGCGTTGTGGTCGCACAGCAGCTGCTCGAGCCGCACCTTGCGGTAGGCATCGAGGCGCGGCGAGTGCGTGGTGATCACCATGCCGGCGGTGATGGGGGTGAGGCACGCCTTCACGTCCCTCGGGGTGTCCGTCCCGAGCTCGACGACGCACAGGCCACAGCTGCCGTTCGACCGCTTGAGCCGGATGTCGTGGCAGAGGGACGGGACGTCGATCCCCTCGTTCGTCAGCGCTTGCAGGATCGTCAGGCCGTCGAGGACCTCGATCTCGCGGTCGTTCACCGTGACGGTCACTCGGTCGCGGTCTGAGATCTCGCGCACGCCAGCCCTCCGGGGGTGTGACTCGGTGCAACGAGGGCGGGTGCCGACGCTGGCACGTGGTCCATCGGTCGTCGTCGACGATGGATACAGGGCGCACATTAGGTCCGCGGCGCGCGCCCACCCCGGGACCTTCTGCCCAGGTGAGGGCCGGTGGAGTGGGGACCCGGCCGTGTTGTCCGCGGGCGAGCCAACGGGCCCCGGCAGCCGCGTGCGCGGCGCGGACGACAGCGCGGACGATGGGCCGTTGGCGGTTCATCCATGTGAGTCCGTCGAAACCACCATCGCGGGTGCGCCGCCGCGCGGCATAGCCTCGCATCGCGGCTCCATCGAGCACGTCTCGCCGCGGACGGGCGGCACCGTTGCCGCCTCGGCGCACCGAGCCCCCAGACACGTCCAGCACCCCGGCGCGGGGTGTTCTGCTCGAAGGAGACAGATGCACGCGCAGGTCGATCCCTCCCGGACCCTCCCGCGGATCCGTGTGCCGCTCCCGGCGGAACCTCGTCGGGACCACCTGCCCCTGGGGGAGCCGGAGGGCACGCCGGACCGCGTCGAGGTCACGAGCCGCTCGATCGAACGCGGTGGCCGTCCCTGGATCCCCGTCACGGGCGAGATCCACTACTCCCGCATCCCCCGCGAGCGCTGGTCGGAGGTCCTCGGTCACGCGCGAGCCGGAGGGCTCGACTCCGTGGCCACCTACGTGCTCTGGCAGGCGCACGAGCCGCAGCCCGGGGAGTTCAGCTGGACCGGCAACCTCGACCTGCGGGCGTTCGTCGAGCTTGCCGGCAGCCACGGGCTGCAGGTCGTCGTGAGGATGGGTCCGTGGGCCCACGGCGAGGCGCGCCACGGCGGCTTCCCCGACTGGCTCCTCGACCGCGGGACAGCGACCAGGACGAACGATCCCGCGTACCTCGAGCTCGTCGAGCGGTTCTACGCGCAGATCGTCGCCCAGATCGCCGACCTCACCCATGCGGAGGGCGGACCGGTCGTCGGCGCCCAGATGGACAACGAGCTCTACGACCAGCCGCAGCACCTCGCTCGGCTGCGCACCATCGCGGAGGACCTCGGTCTGCGGGTACCCCTCTGGACCGCCACCGGCTGGGGCGGTGCGCAGGTCCCCGACTCGCTGCTCCCGCTGTACGGCGCGTACGCGGATGGGTTCTGGGAGGAGGCGACGACCGGGTGGCCGGCCTTCGCAGCGTTCCACTTCCGCTACAGCCCGGTGCGCGACGACCTGAGCGTCGGTGCGGACCTGCGCGAGGCGCTCGACGGCATCGCCGTGGACCCGGGCGCCGTCGTACTCAAGGACGACGACGCCCTGCCGTTCGCGACCTGCGAGCTGGGCGGCGGCATGCACGTCGCCTATCACCGCCGGCCGCTGGTGGAGCCGCAGGACGTCGCCGCGCTCTCCCTGGCGAAGATCGGCAGCGGCTCGATCTGGCAGGGCTACTACATGTACGCCGGCGGGACGCAGCGCACCGGGCCTGGCGGGACGCAGCAGGAGTCCCACGTGACCGGCTACCCGAACGACGTCCCCTCCCGCACGTACGACTTCCACGCGCCGATCGGCGAGCACGGTCAGATCCGACCGCACCACCACCTCCTGCGACGCCAGCACCTGTGGCTCGCGACCGAGGGGGCGGCGCTGGCGGCGATGACCACGACCGTCGGGGGCGGCAGCGAGGACCCCGAGGAGCTGCGCTGGTCGGTCCGTTCCGACGGGCACCGCGGGTACGTCTTCCTCAGCACCTACCAGCCGAGCCACCACCCGATCGCCGCCCAGACGGCCGTCCAGGTGGAGGTCGAGCTGGACGACGGTGCCGTCGTCCGGATGCCCTCGCACCCGGTCGATCTGCCGGCAGGCGTCAGCGTGGTGTGGCCGCTGCGGTACCCGCTCACCGACGACGTGGTGCTGCGCAGCGCGACCGCGCAGCTGGTCACCCGCATCGCGCTGGTCGACGCCGACCTGGTCGTGCTGGCCGCCACGGACGGTCTCCCGGTCGAGCTCGTCCTCGAAGGGCACGTCCCGGTCGGGGGCGCTGGGGCGGCGCGGGCTATCGACGGCGCGACCGTCGTCGACCTGACGCAGGCACCCGGTCCGTCGACCGTGGTGGAGCTGCCGGGGGTCCGGATCCTCGTGCTCGACGAGGTCACCGCCAACCAGCTCTACCGGCTGGAGCTGGGTGGGAGGGAACGGCTCGTGCTCTGCGACGTCCCGGCCACGGCGCTGGAGGGGTCGCTGGTCCTGCGCACGAGCCAGGACGTCGCCTCGGTCGCCGTGCTGCCCGCGCCGGCCGGCCTGCGAGGCGCGTCGGGCGCACCGGTCGCGGACGGCCCATGGTCGCGCTGGCCGGTCGAGATCCCGTCCGCTGGGACCCATCGGATCGCGGGAGGGCTTCGACCCGTCGCCGCCGACGTGCCCGACCCGGTGCGCGGCGGACCCATGCACCGGCTGAGCGCGCCGACCGACTTCGACGGCGCGGCCCGGGTCCACCTCGACGTCCCTGCACATCTCCTGGAGGGTGCCGACAGGGCGCTCCTGCGCGTGACGTGGACCGGCGACGTGGGGCGGGCAGTGATCGGCGACGAGGTCGTCAGCGACCACTTCTGGCACGGACGGGTCTGGGACGTCGACCTCACTCCCCATCGCTCGGACGTCTCCGCCGACGGGCTCACGCTGCAGCTGTTCCCGTGGCGGCACGAGGCCGGTGTCTGGGTGGACCCCTCCGTCCGCGGCGTCGAGGACGGCATCGTGGTGCAGGCGGTCGACGTGCTGCGCGTCCAGCGCGTCGAGCTGGAGCTGCTCGACACCTGATCCACCTGGAGCCGAGAGCCGGCGGACGGACTACCAACCCAGCGACTGCAGCCCCCAGCTGAGATCCCACGTCTCGTCGGGGGCGAGCCAGCGCAGGCCGAGTCCGGAGTTGAGCGCGTCGGGCGCCGCCGTCATCGGCTCGACCGCGATGGCACGGGTCCGGCCCTGGTCGGGGTCCGGGAACTGATCCGTGACGTAGATCTGCACATAGGCGAACGACATGTCCGTCCACACCTCGACCGCGCGCCCGTCGGCAGCTGCCAGCCTGTGTCGGTACGCGTGCCCCTCGGGGCTGAGGCCGTGATAGCAGGTGTTGACCTCCCTGCCCGCCAGGCCCCGACCCGCCCGCAGATCGACGTCGCCGTCGACCTGTTCGTCCCGCACCGGGATCAGCGTGGCGTCGACGGGCAGGTGGCGCGCAGCGTGGACCGTGAGCTGCAGAGCGTCGAGGGGTGCCGTGCCGACGCGGACGTACGGGTGGGCGCCGAGTGCCACCGGTGCCGGTCCGGCCGACAGGTTGTGCACCGTGTGGTCCACGCGGAGCCCTGTGGCCTCGGCGGTGTAGGTCGTGTCGAGGCCGACCTGGAACGGGTAGCCGGGCCGCGGCTCGACCACGGTCGACACCGTGACGCTCTCCGGGCTCATCGACGTGATGCGGAACATGGCCTCCCGGACGAAGCCGTGGTTGGCATGTCCCAGCTCCGGCTCGTCGACCTCGAGCTGGTGCTCGGTGCCGTCGTGCGACCAGTGCCCGCCGCGCACCCGGTTGGGCCACGGGAACAACAGCGCACCGGAGCAGTACGGCGCGGATCCCGCGGCGTCGTAGGTGTGGACGAGCGGCTCTCCGTCGAGCGTCAGGCTGTGCAGACCGCCTCCGCGCAGGTCGACCGTGGCGTGGGTCCGCCCACCCGGCGAGGCCAGGCGGACCAGCCGTCCGGTCCGCTCGGCCCCCCGGGCGTCGATCACTTGGGTAGCCCGACCCGTCGCTCGCCGTTGCGGACCTGCTGGATCGTCATCGCTTCTCTCTGAGGGTGTCGGGTGGTTCTCGACGTGCGGGGTGCGGAACTGTATAGGTGTGGTGACCGCCACCGCCTCGGTCGACCGCGCGGGACCCGCGGCTCGGCATCATCGGCCGGGCTCGGAGTCCAGGAGCCCGGACAGCTCGCGCCGCAGGTCGAGGGCGCGCAGCCGGCTGGGCTCGCGGACCAGGACCTCGTCGACGCGCGCAGCGGCGGTCACGTGGTCTCCACGCAGCGCAGCGACCTGGGCCTCRAGGAGCATCGCCGTCGTCGTGCCGGCCGCTTGCAGGTCGTCCTGGAACAGGAGGAGCGTCGGCAGCGAGGTGGCGAAGTAGTCGACCGTCGCGGGCGCCGAACGCAGGGCAGCCGCGTGCTCGGCAAGCTCCTCGACGAGCGAGTCGGCAGGGCCTTCGTCGCCGAGGCGGCGCATCGCGAGCACGGCGTAGTAGGTCATCTCGGAGAGCGCGACGGGCGCCATGCTCTGGAAGTCGCCCGTCGAGCTGGCTGCGCTGGACCATGCGGCGCGCGCACCGGCGTCGTCGCCCGTCGCTGCGAGCGCGTCACCGAGCATGAGGTGGAGCTGCGCGCTGTTGGTCAACGGGTGCCGGGCCTCGCCGAGGTTCGCGACGGGCTCGAGCGCGGCGCGCACGTGCTCGAGCGCGACCGCGCCGTCGCCCTCCTCGAGCGACCGGCGTGCGAGGGCCAGCAGCGCCTCGTCCCATGCGGAGAGCACCTGCCCCTCGCCGCCCTCCCACGGTTGGAACCACCGGGCCAGGAGGAGCTCGAGAGCGACCTCGGCCGCGCCGGTCGCGGTGTACAGCTGAGCGAGCTCGACGCTCAGGTCGTCGCGGGCGTCCACGGCGGCACGCTCGCCGGCGAGCGCCGCGAGGCGCTCCTCGGGCGTGACGCCCGAGCGCTTCGCCAGCTGGTCGCGCTCGTAGACGAGGCGGGGGTCGCCGGGGGCGACGGCCAGCGCCCGCTCGTAGAGCTCCGACGCGGAGTCGGGGTCGGCCGCGACGTTGAAC
>NZ_JBFUHU010000148.1:0-16920 GCF_056402235.1 Cellulomonas sp. P4_B5_2 | reverse complement strand
CCTCGGGGCCGAGGCCGCCCAGGACGACTCGACGGCTGCCACGGCTGCCCGCGCGGTCGCCGAGGGCTACCTGCTCGCCGCCTACGTCCCGCCGACGGCGGCCACCTCGGACACCCCGGCGCGCGGGGCGGCGGAGCTCGTCCTGCTCGGGCGCGACGGCATGCGACCCGCCGCCGCGGTCGCGGAGGGGCACACTGCGGCGACCGCCACGTGGCTGGTCCGGGACCTGGCCACCACCCCGGCCAGCACCAAGACCCCGGCGTGGCTGGCGGACCAGGCCAAGCGCCTGGCGACGAAGGCCGGCCTCGAGGTCACGGTCCGCAGCCCGCGCGAGCTGACGGCCGAGGGCTTCGGCGGCATCCTCGCGGTCGGCGCCGGGTCGGCGTCGTCGCCCAGGCTGGTCACCGTCTCGTACACGCCGTCGAACGCCGGCGGCAAGCACGTCGTCGTCGTCGGCAAGGGGATCACCTTCGACACGGGCGGCCTATCGATCAAGCCGCGCGAGGGCATGGTCCCGATGAAGACCGACATGACCGGTGCCGCCGTCGCGCTGGCCACGGTGCTCGGTGCGGCCGCCGCGGGTGTCGCCCACCGGGTCACGGCGGTGCTGCCCCTCGCCGAGAACCACTTCGGTGGAGCCTCGTACCGCCCCGGTGACGTCCTGACGATGTGGGGCGGCACGACCGTCGAGATCGCCAACACCGACGCCGAGGGCCGGCTGGTCCTCGCCGACGCGCTGGCCTGGGCGGACGCCACCCTGGACCCCGACGTGCTCATCGACGTCGCCACGCTCACCGGCGCCGCGACCCTGGGCCTCGGCAAGCAGCACGCCGCGCTCTACTCCGCCGACGACGAGCTGGTCTCCTCGCTCCTCGCGGCGGCCGACGCCTCCGGCGAGCTGGCGTGGCACATGCCGCTCGTCGAGGAGTACGAGGAGGCGGTGCACTCCGAGGTCGCCGACCTGCGGCACGTGCCGGTCGACAAGCACATCGGCGGCGGGTCGATCACGGCGGCGCTGTTCCTGCGGCACTTCGTCGGGGCGCGCACCTGGGCCCACCTCGACATCGCCGGACCCGCGCGCTCGACCTCCGACAAGCACGAGGTCACCGAGGGCGCGACCGGCGTCGGGGCGCGCCTCCTGCTGCGGTACCTCGACGACCTGCGCTGAGGGCACCCCGCACCGTGACGGGTCTCGTCACGGCACGGGGTGCACGGCCCTGCGGGTCAGAACGGGCAGCTCGTGCTCACCGCGGAGTACGCCGAGCCGGACGGTCCCGGGCAGAGGAACTGCGTGTACCGGGCGTCGTTGTCGACGAACCGCTTGAGCCAGGAGATCGACGACGACGCGATCGCGGTGTTCGCGGAGTTCGGGGCGAAGTGGCTCGCCCCGCGCAGCTCGAGGTAGGTGCGCGGCGTGGATGCCGGGAGCGTCTGGTAGAACGGCCGCGCGTGCGACGCCACAGGGGCGATGGAGTCGCTCTCCGCGCCGATCACCAGGGTCGGCGTCGTGACCTCCGGCCAGGTCTTGTCCGCGTTCCACGGTGTCCCCATGGAGTGGCCCATGACGGCCACCCGGGCGGCGTCGACACGACCGGTGACGGAGCTCCGCCGGGTCAGGTAGTCGGCGGCGGCGAGCAGCTGGTCGCCGCGGGAGGCCGGCTGGTCGTAGACGGTCGTCGTGTCGATGGTGAACACGACGAAGCCCTGCGACGCGAGACGCGGACCGAGCCACGCGATGCTCGACTGCCGCGCGGTGTAGCCGGGCGAGACGACGACCGCGCCGAACGTGCCCTGGGACTGGTCGGTGGGGTAGTAGACGGTGCCTCCGCCGAACCCGGTCACGACGTACCGGGAGACCGAGGTCTGCGCGACGGCGAACGGGCCGCGGGCGGCCTCGATGCTGGTCCTGCTGGGCTCCGGGCCCCGCTGGTACGGGTTGTCCGCGGCGACGGCCGGAGCGGCGATGCTCCCGGCGACGAGCGTGGTGGTCAGGAGTGCGGTGGCGACGGCTCGGCGCCACGAGCTCAGAGATGTCACGACGGTGTGTCCTCTCTTGGATGGAGCCCGCGGACGGACGAGACCCGCAGGTGGTGAGCGTACAAACCGACCGGTCGGTTTTGCCACGGTAGCACCGGCCGACGCCACTTGGCATCGCGCTCCTCTTGCTCGTGTCACATCCCCTAGCACTGCGGATCGCCGCCCTAGGCTGACGGCATGCCGGACGTGACGCCCCGCCCCGAGCCGTTCACCCTGCACACCGCCCCGGACGCGCTGGCGGACCTGCGCACCCGCCTGCGCGCGACGCGCTGGCCGGATGCACCCGACGACGCGGGCTGGGCGCTCGGGACCGACGTCGCGTACCTGCGCGAGCTGGTCTCGTACTGGCCGGACGGCTTCGACTGGCCGGCGCAGGAAGCGGAGCTCGCCCGGCTGCCGCACTTCCGGGTCCGGATCGGCGGGCTCGGGATCCACTACGTGCACGCCCGCGCGGTCGCGCCGACCGGGCCTGTTCTACCGCTGGTCCTCAGCCACGGCTGGCCGGACTCGTTCTGGCGGTACAGCCAGGTGATCCCGCTGCTCACCGACCCGGGCGCGCACGGCGGCGACCCCGCGGACGCGTTCGACGTGGTGGTCCCGGACATGCCGGGCTACGGCTACTCCGACCGCCCGACCGGTCCGGCGCTCGACACGGTCGCCGTGGCCGGCCTGTGGGCGGAGCTCATGACGGTGCTCGGCTACGAGCGGTTCGGGGCCGCGGGCGGCGACATCGGCAGCGGGGTGAGCCGCTTCCTCGCACTGGACCATCCCGACCGTGTCGTCGCCGTCCACCGCACCGACGGAGGCCTGCCGGTCTTCACCGGAGACCCGTCGATCCTCACGCCCGAGGAGCGCGACTTCCTCGCGGGTGCCGCCGCGTGGKGCGGGTCGGAGGGCGCGTACGCGGCGATGCACCGCACCAAGCCGCAGACCGCAGCCGTCGGCCTCACGGACTCACCGGCGGGGCTCGCCGCGTGGATCGTCGAGAAGCTCCGGTCCTGGAGCGACCGCCGACTCACGGCGGACGAGATCCTCACCAACCTGACCATCTACTGGCTCACCGGCACGATCGGCTCGTCGATGCGGATGTACCGCGCCAACTCGGCGATCCCGGTGGAGCAGCACGCCCGACGGGTCGAGGTGCCGTCCGGGTTCTCGCTGTTCCCCGGCGACCTCGTCCGGCCGCCGCGGGCGTGGCTGGACCGCACGGCGAACGTCGTCCGGGTCACCGAGCCGCCGCGCGGCGGGCACTTCGCGCCGATCGAGGAGCCCGAGCTCTACGCGCAGGAGCTCCGCGACTTCTTCCGGCCGTACCGCGTCAGCGCTTGACCGCGACCAGCAGCCCGTCGCCGGTGGGCAGCAGCGCCGGCAGCAGGCGGTCGTCGGCGCGGACGATCCGGCCGACCTCGCGGATGGTGGTCGTGGTCTCGTCGCGGCGCGCGGGGTCCGCCACCCGGTCGTGCCAGAGGGCGTTGTCGACCGCGAGCACGCCGCCGGGCCGGAGCAGGCGCACGGCCTGCTCGACGTAGCCGGGGTAGTTCTCCTTGTCGGCGTCGATGAACACGAGGTCGTAGCCGCCGTCGGTGAGGCGGGGCACGACGTCGAGGGCGCGGCCGGAGATGGTGCGTGTGCGGGTGGGCTTGACGCGCTCCTCGGCGAACGCCTCCTTGGCGGCGCGCTGGTGCTCGACCTCGAGGTCGATGGTGGTGAGCACGCCGTCGGCGGGCATGCCGCGCAGCAGGTACAGGGAGCCGACGCCGGCGCCGGTGCCGATCTCGACGACGGCGCGGGCGGCGACGGCGGCCGCCAGCACGCTCAGGGCGGCGCCGGACCCGGGCAGGACGGGGGTGCACCCCAGCTGCGCGGCGCGCTCGCGGGCGCGCAGCACGATGTCGTCCTCCTGCAGGAACTCCTCGCAGTAGACCCAGCTCTGGGCCTTGTCGGTGGAGATGGCTGCCTCCTGGGGCGGATGACGAAGGTGGTCCGGCGGTCGTCGGCAAGCGTAGTCGCGCCCTCGCGACCGATGCGGGAGGCGGGCGCCTCCGCTACCGGCGGAACTTCTCGCCCGCCGTGGGCGTTCCTACCGTTCGAGGCTCACAGTTCCACCTGGGACACTGGAGCACGATGGCACGCACCGAGGAGACCGACCCCATGAGCACCCAGCCCGCCGCCTGGCAGGCACCGTCATGGGAGGAGATCGTCCGCGACCACTCCGCACGGGTGTACCGGCTGGCCTACCGGCTCACGGGCAACAAGCACGACGCCGAGGACCTCACGCAGGAGACGTTCGTCCGGGTGTTCCGCTCGCTGCACTCCTACACGCCCGGCACGTTCGAGGGCTGGCTGCACCGCATCACCACCAACCTCTTCCTCGACCAGGCACGCCGCAAGCAGCGCATCCGCATGGACGCCATGGGCGAGGACGCTGAGCGGTACGCCTCGGGCGACCAGCTGGGCGCCCCCGAGCGCGCGTTCGAGCACGGCAACCTCGACCTGGACATCCAGCGGGCCCTCGACGACCTGGCGCCGGAGTACCGCGCCGCCGTCGTCCTCTGCGACATCGAGGGCCTCTCCTACGAGGAGATCGCCGTCACGCTCGGCATCAAGCTGGGCACCGTCCGCTCGCGCATCCACCGCGCCCGCGCGCGGCTGCGCGTGTCCCTCGAGCACCGCGCGCCGCACGCCTTCACCGACGAGTCCCCGCTGACGGTCCTCGGATGAGCCACCTCGGGTCGCGGATCAGCGCGCTTGTCGACGGGCAGCTCTCGGTGGCGGAGACCGAGAAGGCCCTCGCGCACGTCGCCGTCTGCCCCGAGTGCTCCGCCGAGCTGACCGCATCCCGCGCAGCCCGCCGTGCCCTCGCCTCCGCCGACGAGGTCGCCCCTGCGCCCGACCTGACCGCGCGCCTCCTCTCCCTCGGGTGCGGCACCGACCCGGTGGCGTCGGACCTCTTCGCGCCCCCGGTGCGGCAGTCCCGCGACGAGCTCGCGTCCTACGGCGTCGCCAGCGGCGGCCTCGGCAGCCGGGGTTGGCGCTCGGGTGGCTCGCTGCGCGGTGACGTGGGGCACCGGCGGTCGTCCGTGCGCATCGCGGCTGGCTCGATGGCGGGCGTCGGTGCGGTCGCGGCGATGCTCTTCGTGCTCGGCGAGCGTCCCGACGTGGTGCCCACCATGCACCCCGGGGTGGACCTCGGCCTGCTCGGCCAGGCGATCACCGTGGACCCGTCCTCGGCAGGCGACCTGGGTTCGTCGACCGTGCCCGTCGCCGACAGCGCGGGCGACACCGTCACGTGGCTGCGGTCGCACGCCTGGTCGTTCCCGTCCGAGCTGCCCGACGGCTGGTCGGTCACCGCGGTGCGCTGGTCCGGCGACGACTCCCGGGTGCTTGAGATCGACGTGCTCGGACCGGACGACACCTCGCTCGTGGTCACCGAGCAGCAGGGCCGCCTCGACACGACCGCGCTGGCCGGTGCGCCGACCGCCGAGGTCGGTGGACGTGAGGTCTACGTGCTCTCGTTCGAGCCGTGGCACGTCGTGTGGCAGGCGGACGGGACGGTCGTGCAGGTGGTCGGCTCGCAGTCCTCGGACTCCACCGCGACACTTGTGGGAGCCTTTCCGGGCGGCGCCTTCGACGACGGCGTACCGGCGCGCATCACGCGCGGCTGGGCCACGGTGACAGGAGCGCTCGAACGGCCATGACCACCCCCGACGACGCGCAGCCCGTCGCGGTGCCCGGCGGAGAGGCGCCGGCAGACCGGACCGAGAGCCCGTTCGCGTCGCCGTCGGGCCGCCGACCGCTGCCCCCGACGCCCGGCACGCCCACCGCGCAGGACCGAGCGCCGAGCCCGGCCGAGCCCGAGGCGGCTCCGACCAGCAGCCCGCGCCCCGCCGCGGCCCCCGAGCAGGTCCACCCCCCGGGAACGCACTGGTCGGTGCCCCACGGCTCGGTGCCGACCTCGCCCTTCGCGCCGCCGAACCCGTACGGCACGCCCGCGCCGCAGCCCGCCCCGGACCACTGGGCGGGGGTCCCGTACGCGATGACGCCTCCCACGCAGGAGCCCGCACCCGGGACGAGCGGCGTGCCCCACACCGTCGTCCTGCACCGCAAGCGCCGCCGCACGCTCTCGGCCGCCTGGCTGGTGCCCCTCCTCGTGCTCGCGCTCGCCGCCGGGGCGATCGGCGGGGTCGTCGGCTCCCGGCTGGGCGAGGACGACCACCTGGCCGACGCGGGGCTGCCGGTCGCCGCCGCGGGCTCGAACACCATCGTGCGGTCGCCCGAGTCGGTGGCGGGGATCGCGGCCGGGGTGCTCCCGAGCGTCGTCTCCATCCAGGTCGACGGTCCGGAGGGCAGCGCCACGGGCTCGGGGTTCGTGCTCCGCGGCGACGGCTACCTGGTGACCAACAACCACGTGATCGCGCAGGCGGACGACGCGGCCACCACCATCACCGTGACGTTCGTCGACGGCAGCGAGCAGGAGGCGTCGGTCGTCGGTCGGACTGCCGACTACGACCTCGCCGTGCTCAAGGTGGCGGTGCAGGGCCTGACGCCGCTGCTCCTGGGTGACTCCGACCAGGTCGTGGTCGGCGACGCCGTCGTCGCGGTCGGGGCGCCGCTCGGCCTGGCGGGGACCGTGACCACCGGCATCGTCAGCGCGCTCAACCGGCCGGTCTCGGCGGGCGACTCCGAGGACCCGGACGACCAGGCGTTCATCAACGCGATCCAGACCGACGCCGCGATCAACCCGGGCAACTCCGGCGGCCCGTTGGTCAACGCGGCGGGCGAGGTCATCGGGATCAACTCGGCGATCGCGCAGCCCCCGGGGTCCACGTCGCTCGTCGGCGGGAGCATCGGGCTGGGGTTCGCGATCCCGTCGAACCAGGTGCGGCGCACGTCCGACCAGCTCATCGAGACGGGGCGCGCGACGTACCCGATCATCGGGGTGCTGCTCGACCAGCGGTACACGGGCGAGGGTGTCCAGGTCTCGTCGGACGCGCAGGAGGACCGGCAGCCGGTCACGGCGAACGGTCCTGCCGAGCGCGCCGGCATCCACCCCGGCGACGTCATCCTGGCCATCGACGGACGCCCCGTCACCGACCCCGACGAGCTGATCGTGGCCATCCGCGCGCGGACGCCGGGAGACACGATCGTGCTCCACGTGCGCAGCGGCTCCAGCGAGCGCGACGTCCGCGTGAAGCTGGACGAGTCGCCCACGGACTGACCCCGGGGGGCTCAGCGCGCGGGGGTACTCTGACCCGGTGTTCGGGATCAACGGCGGTGAGCTGCTGGTGCTGCTCGTCGTCGCCGCGCTGGTCATCGGCCCCGAGCGGCTGCCCGGCTATGCCGAGCAGCTCGGTCAGTGGGTGCGCCGCGGCCGCCAGTTCGTGCGAGACGCGAAAGCGCGCGTGGACGAGGAGCTGGGCGACGAGGTCGGCGACGTCGACTGGGCCGCGCTGGATCCCCGCAAGTACGACCCCCGCCGGATCGTGCGTGACGCGCTCCTCGAGGACGACCCGCCCGTGCGGCGCGTGAGCACGCCGGCCACCCGCCCGGTGACCGGCGCCGCCGCAGCCCGCGCAGCCACCGGCGGGGCTGCGGCCTCCGGGCCCCCGCCCCAGCCGACGCCGTACGACGACGAGGCCACCTGACGCCGGCTCCCGATCTCGCCCCCCTCCACCGGGACGGCACCCGGCACGACGGGTCCTCCCGCCCTGACAGAATGGTCCGATGGTCTTGGCGCCGCAGCAGTCGCGCATCTTCTCCGGGATGCAGCCCACCTCCGACTCCCTCCAGCTGGGCAACTACCTGGGTGCGCTGACCCAGTGGGTCGCCCTGCAGGAGGAGCACGACGCCATCTACTGCGTCGTCGACCTGCACGCGCTCACGGTGAGCCCGGACCCGTCCGTCCTGCGCGACCGCACGCGTCGCACCGCCGCGCAGTACCTGGCGGCCGGCGTGGACCCCGCGCGCTCGATCCTGTTCGTGCAGTCGCAGGTGCCTGAGCACGCGGAGCTGGCCTGGTTGCTCTCGTGCCACACGGCGTTCGGCGAGGCCAACCGGATGACGCAGTTCAAGGACAAGTCCGGCAAGCACGGGACCGAGGGCACCACCGTCGGSCTGTTCACCTACCCGGTCCTSATGGCSGCGGACATCCTGCTCTACGACACCAACCTCGTCCCCGTGGGTGAGGACCAGCGCCAGCACCTGGAGCTCACCCGGGACCTGGCGCAGCGGCTGAACGCGCGGTTCGGCCCGGACACGGTCGTCGTGCCGGAGCCGCACATCGTCAAGGCCACCGCCAAGATCTACGACCTGCAGGACCCGACGGCCAAGATGAGCAAGTCGGCCGAGAGCCCGAACGGTCTCATCGAGCTGCTGGACGACCCGAAGGTGGTGGCCAAGCGGATCAGGTCGGCCGTCACGGACGCCGAGCGCGAGATCCGGTTCGACCCCGAGCACAAGCCCGGGGTCTCCAACCTGCTCACCATCTACTCGGCCCTGACCGGCCGGGAGATCCCGGCGCTCGAGGCCGACTACGCGGGGAAGGGCTACGGCGACCTCAAGGTGGACCTGGCCACCGTGGTGGTCGACTTCCTCACCCCGTTCCAGGCCCGCGTGCACGGCTACCTGTCGGACCCCGCGACGCTCGACGACGTCCTGGCGGACGGTGCGGACCGCGCCAGCGAGCTCGCCGCCGGCACGCTCGAGCGGCTCTACGACCGCAGCGGTCTGCTGCCGCGTCGCACGCGCGCCCGGGTGGGCGCGTGAGGCTGCCGGAACGGTCCGGCGACCAGGTCCGGATCGGCGTCGCCATCACGGTGCCCGAGCCGTACGGGTCGGTGCTGCAGGCCGCCCGCGCGCGGTTCGGTGACCCGTGGGCGCAGTTCATCCCGCCGCACATCACGCTGCTGGGGCCGACCGTGATCGATCACGGCGAGATCGTGCCGGTCGACGAGCACCTGGCGACGATCGCGCAGCACCATGCCCCGTTCGTCCTCCGCCTGCGCGGCACCGCCACGTTCCGGCCGGTGTCGCCCGTCGTGTTCGTCCAGGTCACCGAGGGTGCCGACGGGTGCGAGGCGCTCGAGCGCAGCGTGCGGTCGGGGGTGCTGACCCAGGAGCTCAGGTTCCGGTACCACCCGCACGTGACCGTCGCGCACGAGGTGCCCGACGAGCAGCTGGACGCCGCGTTCGAGGGCATGGCCGACTTCGACGCCTCGTTCGTCGTCGACAGCTTCCACAGCTACGCCCACGGCGACGACGGCGTGTGGCGGCCCGCGCGTGACTTCAGCCTCACCGGTTCTCCCGCGGATGCCGGGGTCATCACCGCGACCTAGGGTCGGGTCATGGCAGCCGACGGGACCTCCGCGCAGGCGGACGAGACGAGCCCCGCCGTCGGTGCCGGAGCCGCCCACGCCCGCGCCGTGGCGACGTCGCCGGACCCGGTGGAGCGGGGGCCGAAGCAGTCGTTGATCCAGAAGGCGAAGGCGCTGCTCGCGTGGTGGCAGCGCACCCGACCGGCCCGCGCGAACGCCCGGTTCGGCGCCCGGGGCGGTGGTGTGCTCACCGGTGGGATCGCCTACGCGGCGCTGTTCTCGGTCTTCGCCGCCCTGACCATCGGCTACACGGTGTTCATGGCGGTGCTCGGCGGGAACGACGAGCTGCGGCAGAAGGTCCTCGACTCGGTGAACGCGTCCCTGCCGGGGCTCATCGACACCGGTGACGGCAGCAGCGGGATGATCGACCCCGACTCGCTCGAGCTCAGCGGCGGACTGACCGTCACCGGCATCGTGGCGGTCGTCGTGCTGCTGCTCAGCGCGATCGCGGCGATGGCAGCCCTGCGCACGGCGGTGCGGGCGATGTTCGCCGAGGTGGGCGCGGGCGGGAACGCGGTGCTCGGCAAGGCCCGCGAGCTGGGCGGCTTCGCGGGCATGGCGTTCGCGGTGCTGCTCTCGGCGCTCGTGACCACGGGCGTGGCCAGTGCGGCGTCGTGGATCCTCGACTCGCTCGGCTGGGGGAGCGCGGCGACGGTCGTGGCGCGCGTGCTGGGCATCCTCGTCGCGTTCGTCATCGATGCGGCGACGTTCCTGCTCATCGTGTGGGTCCTCGCGGGCGAGCGCCCGGCGTGGTGGGACCTGCGCTGGGGCGCGGTCATCGCGGCCACGGGCATCGGGATCGTGCGGATCCTCGGCACCTCGGTGGTGGCCGGCAGCGTGGGCAAGAACCCGCTGTTCACCTCGGTCGCGGTCATCGTCACGCTGCTGGTCTGGATCAACCTGATCGCCCGGATCGTCGCGCCGACCTAGGGTCGGCGCATGGCAGCCGACGAGGTCGCAGGCGGAGTGGTCGGTGCACCGTCGCCGGCTGCGCGGGGCAGGGCGCTGTTCGTGTGGTGGAAGCACACCCGACCCGGTCGGGCGAATGCGCGCTTCCGTGCCCGCAGCGGCGGTGTCCTGTCGGGCGGCATCGCCTACGCGGCGCTGTTCTCCGTGTTCGCCGCGCTGACCATCAGCTACACGGCGTTCGTCGCGGTGCTCGGCGACAACGACGAGCTGCGCGAGAGGGTGCTGAAGGCCGTCGACACCACGTACCCGCACCTGCTCGACACCGGGGACGGCCAGGGCGCGATCGACCCGGAGGTGCTCGAGCTGTCCACCAACCTGACCGTCGCGGGCATCGTCGCCGTCGTGGTGCTGCTGCTCAGCGCGATCGCCGCGATGACGGCTCTGCGCAGGTCGGTGCGCGCGATGTTCGCGACGGAGCTCGGCGGCAACCCGATGCTCGGCAAGGCGCGCGACCTCGGCGGGTTCGTCGGGATGGCGTTCGCCGTGCTGCTGTCGGCGACGCTCACCACAGGCCTCGGGACGGTGGCGTCCTGGATCCTCGACGCCCTCGGCTGGGACGGGCTGACCACCGTCGTGGTCCGGGCGCTCGGCATCCTCGTCGCCTTCGCCATCGACGTCGCGCTCTTCGTGCTCGTCGTCACGGTGCTGGCCGCGGAGCATCCGCCGCGGCGCGACCTGTTCCGGGGCGCGCTGATCGCGGCAACCGGCCTCGGAGTCGTGCGGACGCTCGGCACGACGGTCGTGGCGGGGAGCGTGAGCAAGAACCCGCTGTTCACCTCGGTCGCCGTGCTCGTCACGCTCCTGGTGTGGGTCAACCTGATCGCGCGGATCATGCTGCTCGCGGCCGCCTGGACCGCGGATCCTCCGTACGTCGAGCCCCCGGGGACGCCGGCCTGAGCCGTCAGCGCGCGGCGTCCAGCGCGGCGTGGAGCTCCGGCAGACGCGACGCGAGCACCCTCAGGCGTGCGCGGGTGCTCGCGGGCTCACCGACCTCGCCCAGCCGCAGCATCCCCGGGTCTCCCGCCGCCTGCGCGGCCGCGATGCGGTCGGCCGCGTCCGTCATGCGGGTGATCACGTGGTCGAGGACCGCGTGCGGGTCCAGGTCGCCGTAGCCGTCCGCGATCGTGCGCAGGACGTGCGCGACCTCGCCGGCGTCGGCGTCGGGGAACAGGACCGCGCTGTTCCAGGTGAACATCGCCACGTCGTCCAGCGGGATGCCGGGGCCGGCGACGTCCCAGTCGAAGACGCCCGCCAGCTCGTCCCCGTCGAACGCCATGTTGTACATCGCGGAGTCGTGGTGGCAGACGATCTCGCCCGGCTCGAGCGCGCGCTCGACGAACCGCCACCGACGGCTGTCCCGCGGGAAGCCCGCGACGGTGGCGTGGTACTCGCGCAGCCAGTGCATGGCCGACCGGACCTGGGCGTCGCTGAGCGTCTCGCGGCCGATGTCCAGCACGCGGCCTGGCAGGAACGTGAGGATCTCGCGGTCGCGCTCGTCGATGCCGAGCACCCGGGGGATGCGGGGGAGTCCCGCGGCGGCCAGGAAGTCGAGCAGCTCGTGCACCGCGGGTGTCCACGGGCCGGTCGGGCGGCGGACGGTGTCCCCGACGCGGACGGCCCCGCCGACGTTGCCCCCGGGCAGCGGGATCTCGTCGACGGTGCCGTCGGAGGTCACGAGGGGATCAGAAGGCGCGCGTGATCATCGCGCGCTTCACTTCCTGGATCGCCTTGGTGACCTCGATGCCACGCGGGCACGCCTCGGTGCAGTTGAAGGTCGTGCGGCAGCGCCACACGCCCTCCTTGTCGTTGAGGATCTCGAGGCGCTGGGCGCCACCCTCGTCGCGGCTGTCGAAGATGAACCGGTGCGCGTTGACGATCGCGGCGGGGCCGAAGTACTGACCGTCGGTCCAGAACACCGGGCACGACGAGGTGCACGCGGCGCAGAGGATGCACTTGGTGGTGTCGTCGAACCGCTCGCGCTGCTCGGCGCTCTGCAGGCGCTCCTTGGTGGGCTCGTTCCCGGTGGTGATGAGGAACGGCATGATCTCGCGGTAGGAGGCGAAGAACGGCTCCATGTCGACGACGAGGTCCTTGATCACCGGGAGGCCCTTGATGGGCTCGATGATGATCGGCTTGCTGGGGTCCAGGTCCTTGAGGAGCGTCTTGCAGGCCAGCCGGTTGCGGCCGTTGATCCGCATCGCGTCGGAGCCGCAGACGCCGTGGGCGCAGGAGCGGCGGAACGTCAGCGAGCCGTCCTCCTCCCACTTCACCTTGTGCAGCGCGTCGAGCACGCGGTCGGTGCCGTGGGCGCGGACTGTGAACTCGTCCCAGTACGGCTCCGGTGCGCCGGCGCCGTCGTCCGGCAGGTAGCGCCGGATCTTGAGCGTGACGTCGAAGGACGGGATCACGGGAGCGGCCGAGGGCGCGTCGAGCGTGGCGGTCATCAGTACTTACGCTCCATCGGCTGGTAGCGGGTCATCGTGACGGGCTTGGAACCCAGCACGAGCTGGTAGTCCTCGAACAGCGTCGTGTGCGCGAACGAGCCCTTGTGGTCACCGTCGCCCTCGGTGCCCCACAGGCGGTGCCCCTTGACGGGCAGCGGGCGCCGGTAGGCCATGGTGTGGCGCATGTAGCCCTTGTCGTCGCGGTCCGGGAAGTCCTCGCGGAAGTGCCCGCCGCGGGACTCCTCGCGGTTGAGGGCGCCGACGACGACCGTCTCCGCGATGTCGAGCAGGAAGCCCAGCTCCACGGCCTCGAGCAGGTCGGTGTTGAACATCGTGCTCTTGTCCTGCACCGACACCCGGCGGAACCGCTTGTGCAGGTCCTTGATGTCGTCGAGCGCCTGGATCAGCGACTCCGACGTGCGGAACACCTGCGCGTTGAGGTCCATCGACTCCTGCAGCGCCTTGCGGATGTCCGCCACGCGCTCGCCGTCGGGACGGGTGCGGATCTCCTCCAGGCCGGCGACGACCGTGGCGGCGGGATCCTCGGGGAGCTCCTGGAACGACGCGGTCAGGGCGTACTTGGCGGCCGAGATCCCGGCGCGCTTGCCGAACACGTTGATGTCGAGCAGCGAGTTGGTGCCCAGGCGGTTGGAGCCGTGCACGCTCACGCACGCGACCTCGCCGGCCGCGTACAGGCCGCGGATGACGTCGGTGGAGTTGCGCAGCACCTCGGCCTCGATGTTGGTGGGGATGCCACCCATCGCGTAGTGGGCCGTCGGGTAGACGGGCACGGGCTCGGTGTACGGCTCGATGCCCAGGTACGTCCGCGCGAACTCGGTGATGTCCGGGAGCTTGGCGTCGATGTGCGCGGGCTCGAGGTGCGTGAGGTCGAGCAGCACGTAGTCCTTGTTGGGACCGGCGCCGCGGCCCTCGCGCACCTCGTTGGCCATGGACCGGGCGACGATGTCGCGAGGCGCCAGGTCCTTGATGGTCGGGGCGTAGCGCTCCATGAAGCGCTCACCCTCGGAGTTGCGCAGGATGCCACCCTCGCCACGCGCGGCCTCCGACAGGAGGATGCCGAGCCCGGCCAGGCCGGTCGGGTGGAACTGGAAGAACTCCATGTCCTCCAGCGGGATGCCGCGGCGGTACGCCAGCGCCATGCCGTCGCCCGTGAGGGTGTGCGCGTTGGAGGTCGTCTTGTAGATCTTCCCGGCGCCGCCGGTGGCCAGGACCACGGACTTGGCCTGGAACACGTGGATCTCGCCGGTGGCCAGCTCGTAGGCGACGACGCCCGAGACGTTGACCTCCTCGCCGTCCGGCACGTGCCCGGCCGCGAGGTCGTGGTCCACCAGCAGGTCGAGCACGTAGAACTCGTTGAAGAACTCGACGTCGTTCTTCACGCACTGCTGGTAGAGCGTCTGCAGGATCATGTGGCCCGTGCGGTCCGCGGCGTAGCAGGACCGGCGCACGGCCGCCTCGCCGTGGTTGCGCGTGTGCCCGCCGAACCGGCGCTGGTCGATCTTGCCCTCGGGCGTGCGGTTGAACGGCAGGCCCATCTTCTCCAGGTCGAGCACCGCGTCGATGGCCTCCTTGGCCATGACCTCGGCGGCGTCCTGGTCCACCAGGTAGTCACCGCCTTTGACGGTGTCGAACGTGTGCCACTCCCAGTTGTCCTCCTCGACGTTGGCCAGCGCGGCGCACATGCCGCCCTGCGCCGCGCCCGTGTGGGAGCGCGTCGGGTAGAGCTTGGAGATGACGGCCGTGCGCACGCGCGTCGAGGACTCCAGGGCCGCGCGCATGCCGGCGCCGCCCGCGCCGACGATCACGACGTCGTACTGGTGGGTCTGCATCGGGGTCGATGCCTTCCTGTTTCTGAGGGGAGAGCGTCAGGCCGTGGTGCAGAACGAGGGCAGCAGGTCCGCGGGGGAGCCCGCCGGGCACGGGTCGAACGTGAAGATCACGAGCGTGCCGAGCACGACGACCACCACGAACGCGAGGTACAGCGACGCCTTGAGAGCGAGCCGCACGCCGTCGCGCTCCGCGTAGTCGTTGATGATCGTCCGCACGCCGTTGGTGCCGTGGATCATCGCGAGCCAGAGCATCAGCAGGTCCCAGATCTGCCAGAACGGTGACGCCCACTTGCCGGCGACGAAGCCGAAGTCGATCGCGGAGATGCCCTCACCGGCGACCAGGTTGACGAACAGGTGCCCGAAGATCAGGACGACGAGGATCACGCCGGACGCGCGCATGAACACCCAGCCGTAGAGCTCGGTGTTGCCGCGGGTGGTGAGGCGGGCCGGGCGGGGCTTCGGGGGACGCGGGGCCTTCGGGTCGGCGATCGTGGTCATCACTCGCCTCCGAACACGTGCATGAGGTGACGGGGCAGGAAGCCGGCCATGGTCAGGACGAACAGGCCCATCACCACCCAGAGCATCACGCGCTGGTACTTGGGGCCCTTGGCCCAGAAGTCCACCAGGATGATCCGGATGCCGTTGAACGCGTGGAACACGATGGCGGCCACGAGCCCGGCCTCGCCGAGCCCCATGATCGGGTTCTTGTACGTGCCGATCACGTCGTTGTAGGCCTCGGGCGACACGCGCACGAGCGAGGTGTCGAGCACGTGCACGAGGAGGAAGAAGAAGATCGCGACACCGGTGACGCGGTGGGCGACCCAGGACCACATGCCTTCGCGCCCTCGGTAGAGCGTTCCGGCGGGCACCTTGCGGGTGGCCGGCACTCCGCTCGGAGCGGGCGCTGCAGGCACTGGGGGCCTCCTGGCGGATCAGAGGTTCGGACGACGGCGTCCTTGTCGCCCCAACTGTAGTGAACCGATCAGTACGCAACCGCTCGGCAAGGGTCCTTAGGCCCCTGCTGTGAGGTATTGCACAACCCGGGCCTCGTTACCCTGACCCCCATGTCGACCCTGGCCCGCGCGATCCCCGGATTCCACGCCGTCGTCCCGGCGGGCGGTGCGGGCACGCGCCTGTGGCCTCTGTCCCGTGCCGGCCACCCGAAGTTCCTGCTCGACCTGACCGGTTCGGGGCGCACCCTGCTGCAGGCGACGGTCGACCGGCTGCTCCCGCTCACGGGGGCGGGGGGCGTGCTCGTGGTGACGGGGGCGCGGCACGCGGAGACCGTCGAGGGACAGCTGCCCGAGGTCGGGGCCGACGACGTGCTGGCCGAGCCCTCGCCGCGCGACTCGATGGCGGCGATCGGGCTGGCTGCCGCGGTCCTGCTCGAGCGGCACGGCGAGTCGCCGCGACCGGTCCGTCGACCGCCTTCGGGTACGTCCGGTCGGGCGCGTCGCTGGGCCTGGACGAGGCTCCGAGCGTCGCGCACGCCGCCGGGTTCACCGAGAAGCCCGACGCCGAGACCGCGACCGCGTACCTGGCCACCGGCGAGTACCGCTGGAACGCCGGCATGTTCCTGGTCCGGGCGCGCGTGCTGCTGGACCACCTGACGACGCAGCTGCCGACGCTCGCCGCCGGCCTGCAGGAGATCGCGGCCGCGTGGGACGGGCCGGGCCGCGCGGAGGTGCTCGAGCGCGTCTGGCCGGGGCTGACCAAGATCGCGATCGACCACGCGATCGCGGAGCCGGTCGCCGCCGCCGGGGGAGTGGCCGTCGTGCCGGGGGACTTCTCGTGGGACGACGTCGGCGACTTCGAGTCGCTCGCCGCGCTGCTGCCGGGCGACACCCTCGGCGACGAGGGCGTCGTCCTGCGCATCGACTCGGACGGTGCGTTCGTCGTGCCCCGGACGGGCCGCACCGTGTCGGTGGTCGGGCTGCCGGGCGCGGTGGTGGTCGACACCCCCGACGCGGTGCTGGTGACCACGCTCGCGCACGCCCAGGCGGTCAAGTCCGCGGTGGACGCCTGGCGGGCGCGCGGCCGCGAGGACCTGCTCTGAYGCGGACACCCGCCGCTGGTCCGGGCGGTCGCGGCTAGGGTCGAAGCGTGTCCTCTGCTCACCCCGATCCCGTCGTCGCCCCCCTGACCAGCCTGCGACCCGACCCCACCGATCCCGTGTCGGCCCGGCTCGCTGCCCTGGTCGCGGAGCTGCGCGACGAGCTCGCCGCCGTCCGCCGCGACCTGCACGCC
>NZ_JBFUHU010000147.1:0-8918 GCF_056402235.1 Cellulomonas sp. P4_B5_2 | reverse complement strand
GCTCAGCGCGCTGACCCGCTCCATCGCCGCGCGTCCCGAGCTCTGGCGACCGCTGGTCCGCTTCCAGGAGAGCGGGCGCTGGTGGACCCGCCTCGACGGACCGCCCGACGTCGACGTGTGGCTCCTCACGTGGTTGCCGTCGCAGGGCACCGAGCTGCACGACCACGGCGCCTCCGCGGCCGCGTTCACCATCGCGGCGGGCACACTCACCGAGATCCGCCCGCACAGCGACGGACGCCTCGTGCCGCAGGACTTCACCTCCGGGCAGACCCAGACCGTGGACCCGGGCGACCTCCACGACGTGCTGAACACCGGCACCGAGCCCGCGGTGAGCATCCACGCGTACTCCACCCGGCTCACCCGCATGACGTACTGGGCGACCACCCCCGACGGCCGGCTCGCTCCCACCCGCACGGTCGAGACCGACGAGCCGGAGACGGACAAGTGAGCGTCGTCCGCCGCCGCACCATCGACGACGTCCTGGCCGACGCCCGCGCCCGGCTGCACCGCCTCGCACCGCTGGACGCGTGGGAGGCCGTGCGCCGCGGGGCCCTGCTGGTCGACATCCGCCCCGCAGCGCAACGCGCCACCGAGGGCGAGGTTCCGCAGGCGGTCGTCATCGAGCGGAACGTCCTCGAGTGGCGGCTGGACCCGGCCAGCGACCACCGCATTCCCGCGGCCACGGGCTACGACCTGCGGGTCGTGGTCCTGTGCTCGGAGGGGTACACGTCCAGCCTGGCCGCGGCCGCGCTGGCCGACCTGGGCCTGCACCGCGCGACCGACGTGGTGGGCGGGTTCCACGCGTGGGCGGCGGCAGGTCTCCCGACGACCGGGCCCGCGGACGGGGCACGGGGTGCCCTGGTCGGTGCGGGAGCGCACGCCCCGCGGACGTAGTCACAGGCCTGGGCGCGGGCGTCGTGGAGTGGTAGACCGGGACTCACCCACCCACTCGCCCGAGGAGATCCCATGCGATCGTCCAGGCACCCCGGACCCGTCCTCGTCGTCGTCGTCGCGGCGGTCCTCGCGCTCACCGCCGGGATCGCGCCCGCGGCCGCCCACCCCCGCCCGGGGGACAAGGTGCCGGTCGCCGTCGGCACCGGCGGGGCGGTCGCCACGGTGGATGCCGACGCCACCCGCGTCGGGATCGAGGTGCTCCGCAAGGGCGGGAACGCGGTCGACGCCGCCGTGGCGGCCGCCGCGACGCTCGGGGTGACCGAGCCGTTCTCGTCCGGCATCGGCGGCGGCGGGTTCTTCGTCTACTACGACGCCGCGACCGGTGCGGTGCACACCATCGACGGGCGCGAGACCGCCCCGATGGCGATGCGCAGCGACTCGTTCGTGGAGGGCGGGGTGCCGATCCCGTTCGCCGACGCGGTGACCTCCGGGCTGTCCGTGGGAGTGCCCGGGACCCCGGCGACGTGGCAGACGGCGCTGGACCGGTGGGGGTCGATGAGCCTGCGCACGGCGCTGAGCGGAGCGACCGAGGTGGCACGGCGCGGCTTCCTGGTGGACCAGACGTTCGTGGACCAGACGACCGCCAACGTGGCCCGGTTCTCGGCCTTCCGCTCGTCGGCCGACCTGTTCCTGCGCCGAGGCGCGCCGCCGGCGGTCGGGTCGGTGTTCCGCAACCGGGACCTGGCCGACACCTACGACCTGCTCGGCCGCAAGGGGGTCGGCGAGCTCTACACGGGACGCCTCGCCCGGGAGATCGTCGAGACGGTCCAGCGCCCACCGGTGCGTCGGCACAGCACGCTCGTCGTCCGCCCGGGCCTGCTGGAGCGCACGGACCTGGCGTCCTACGTGGCACCCCTGCGCGAGCCGACGCTGGTCTCGTACCGCGGGCTCGACGTGTACGGGATGGCTCCGCCGTCGTCGGGAGGCTCGACCGTGGGCGAGGCCCTCAACATCCTCGAGGCGCTCCCCGCGACCACCGACCAGACGCAGACGCTGCACCGCTACCTCGAGGCGAGCGCCCTGGCCTTCGCGGACCGCAACCGGTACGTCGGGGATCCCGCCGTCGTCCAGGTGCCCCTGCAGGAGCTGCTCTCGGACGGGTTCGCCGGCGAGCGCGCCTGCCGGATCAACGCCGCGACCGCGCTGACCAAGCCCGTGGCACCGGGTGTGCCGGACGGGGTCTACGGTCCGTGCCCCGTGCCGGCCACGGTCGGCACCGAGGGCTCCGACGGCCAGTCCACGACGCACGTGACCACGGCCGACCGCTGGGGGAACGTGGTGGCGTACACGCTCACCATCGAGTCGCTCGGCGGCAACGGCATCGTCGTGCCGGGTCGCGGCTTCCTGCTGAACAACGAGCTGACCGACTTCAACTTCACCGACACCCAGGGTGGGAACGACCCCAACCTGCCCGGCCCCGGGAAGCGCCCGCGCAGCTCCATGGCGCCGACCGTCGTCCTGGCCGACGACGCGCCGCTCCTCGCGCTGGGCTCGCCGGGCGGGTCGACGATCATCACCACCGTCCTGCAGATCCTCGTCAACCGTCTCGACCTCGGGATGACGCTCGACGCGGCCGTCGCCGCACCGCGTGCCACCCAGCGCAACACCCCCGCCGTGCAGGCCGAGCCCGGGTTCGACCGGGCGCCCCTCCAGGCGCTGGGGCACACCTTCGCCGACAACCCGGAGATCGGCGCCGCCACGGCGATCGAGCTCCTCGACGACGGCTCCTTGCTCGCGGTCGCGGAGCCGACGCGGCGCGGCGGAGGCAGCGCCGCGGTCGTGAGACAGCCCTGAGGACGCGCCCGGGGCGCTCACGGATCCACGTAAAATCCCCGTAAACTTGCCCCGGTCAATTCGGGCAATATCTGGTCATTGTGGCAACAATGTCGGTGACACCAGTCACATCTGGACGAGCGTCCGTCTGATTCCTCCGTTACCGCCTGGTACGTTCGATTCATCGAGTTCGCCCGTGGCCTCCTGACGAGGTCGGCACGCGGTCGTTGCTCGTCCAGTGCACCTCCGGGGGAGGGGCAGACGCCCACGTCACGCGGTGCCCTGAGGGCACAGCCGTGACCTTCGATGCGGGGAAAGCGCCTACCTAGGGCACTCCCCGTCGTCCTCGCTGCATCGCCGACGGCGCCGGTCAGCTACACAGTTCCGTTGACCGAATGAGCGGGGTACCGCCATGTTCGTCTTTGTCTTGCAGCTACGGCAAATGTTCGAAGGCCAGTCCGAGTTCTACCTGTTCGCATTCTTCTCCACGATCATCTGGGCGTTGTGGCTGCTCAAGGTGCTGTTGTCACGGCGCTACAAGCCCTACACCGGTGAATTCCACGGCACGACGAGCGTGGTCATTCCCGTCGTCGACGAGCCCCTCGACCTGTTCCGTGACGTGCTCACCCGCATCGTCGACCAGCGCCCCGACGAGGTGATCGTCGTCATCAACGGCGCCGTCAACGTCCCGCTCCAGGAGATCAGCGACGAGTTCGCTCCCCTGGTCCGCTGGGTGCACACCCCGATCCCCGGCAAGCGCAACGCCGTGAAGATCGGCACCGAGATGTCGCGCGGCGAGATCACCGTGCTCGTCGACTCCGACACGGTCTGGACCGATGGCACGCTCTCCGAGCTGGTGAAGCCGTTCGCCGACCCCTCCGTGGGTGGTGCGACCACCCGCCAGCGCATCCTCGACCCCGAGCGGTCCTGGATCACCCGCTGGGCGGACTGGCTGGAGAACACCCGGGCGCTGTACTCGATGCCCGCGCAGTCCGCGCTCGGTCAGGTCGGCTGCCTGCCCGGACGCACCATCGCGTTCCGCCGGCACATCCTCGTCTCCGTCATGGACGACTTCATGCACCAGAAGTTCATGGGCGTCTTCCTCGAGGTCTCCGACGACCGCACGCTGACCAACCTCACGCTCAAGGCCGGCTACCGGTCCGTGTACCAGTACACGAGCCTCGTCTACACCGATGCTCCGCTGCAGGTGAAGAAGCTGGCCAAGCAGCAGCTGCGCTGGGCCCGCGGGAGCCAGTACAACACCCTGCGGATGCTGCCCTGGATGGTCGGGCACGCCCCCGTCCTGGCGATCTTCTTCGTCGCCGACATCGTCTTGCCGTTCCTGCTGTTCGGGACCATCGCCGGGTGGGTCTACCGGGCCGCCTCCGGCACCGGGGTCAACCTCTACCAGGCGATCCTTGAGACCTACACGGGACTGAGCGGCTGGGCGTGGGTCGTCGCGACCATGGTCGTCTCGTCCGTCCTGTCGATGGCCATCCGGCAGATCCGGCACCTGCACGAGAAGCCGTCCGACTTCCTGCGGCTGCCCGTGTTCATCATCGTCTCGACGCTCTTCCTCATGCCCATCCGGCTGCTCGGGTTCCTGCGCATGGCGCACGCGAGCGGCTGGGGGACGCGCGCCGGCGCCTACGCGGGCGGCGGCGACGACCTGATCGCCGAGCTCGAGAAGGCACCCGCCGGACCGGCCGACCTCGTCGACCGCACTCCCCCGGGCACGCTGCCGACGCAGCGCTCGGCAGCCGACGGCCACACGCTCCTCACCGACGCCCCGGCCACGGCCCCCGTCCGCGCCCGCCGCGCGGTGGCCACGGCACCCGTGGCGCCCTCGCGGCGCCGCCGGCTCAACCCGCTGGCCGCGATCCCGTACCTGATCGCGCTGGCCATCTTCGCTCTGGAGGCCCTTGTCTATGTCTGAGCACATCGAGCCCGCAGGCTGGTGGTCCCGCGCCATCCGCCCCTCACCCCGTAAGCGGATCGCCGCCGCCGGCGTCGCCATCGCCCTCGTCGCCGTGACGGCCGGCGTGTGGCTGTCCCCGTCGGTCGCCACGACCACCGCCTCGAAGGCCAGCGCCACAGAGATCCGGCTGGCCGCGGAGAACGAGAAGCTCCGCAACTCCCTCGACGCGCGCGAGGACGAGGTCGCCTCGCTGGAACGGTCGCAGGCCAAGGCCGCGGCCGAGCGCAAGGCCGCCGCCGAGAGCGGCAAGGCCAAGGCTGCCGCCGAGCAGGAGGCGGCCGCAGCCGAAGGGGCGCAGAAGGCCGCGGCCGAACAAGCCGAGGCCGCGGCCCGCACCCAGGCCAAGGTGGCGGCCGAGAAGACCGCCGCCGCCGCCCGTGGCAAGGCGCGTGACGCCGCGACCCGGGCGGACCAGGCCGAGGCCGACGCAGCACGGGCACGGGCGACCTCCCAGGGCACCGCCCCGCAGCCCGTGAGCCCCGCTCCCGCGGTCAAGCCCACCGCGCCGGCGCTGTCCGAGCTGCTCGCCCCCGAGCGGCGTCAGTTCGGCCTGTACACGCCGCAGTCGCCCTTCAACTGGGCGGAGCTCGACAGCGTCGCCGCAAAGGTGGGAGCCACTCCGACCGTCGCGGGCTACTTCCAGGGCTGGGACGGACCGTTCCGACCCGACGCGGTCACGCGCTCCTGGGAGAAGGGCATGCTCCCGCTCCTGACGTGGGAGTCGCGTCCGCTCACGGCCGCGAACAACGAGTCCGTGGACCCGGCGTACTCGCTGCCGACCATCATCGGCGGCGCGTACGACGACTACCTGCGGCAGTACGCCAAGGACATCACCGCCCTGGGCCTGCCGATGGCGATCCGGCTCGACCACGAGATGAACGGCGACTGGTACCCGTGGGGTGAGCGCACCTGGGGCGGTGACTCGCTCAACGGGAACAACGAGGGCGACTACGTGACGATGTGGCGCCACGTGCACGACATCTTCGAGGCCGAGGGCGCCAACCAGTACGTCCTGTGGGTCTGGGCCCCGAACATCGTCAACTCGCTGGCGGACTACGCCAAGACCGACGCGACGTACATGCGGAGCCTGTACCCGGGCGACGAGTACGTGGACTGGGTCGGCCTGTCGGGCTACTACCGGCCGCCGTTCAAGGCGGACCAGACGCCGACGTTCTCGTACACCTACGACCGCTCGCTCGACCAGCTGCGGTCGATCACCTCCAAGCCCATCTTCCTCGCAGAGATCGGGGCCTCGGAGGTCGGCGGCAACAAGCCGGCCTGGATCGCCGACCTGTTCGACTCCCTGGCCAAGCCGGAGAACGCGGACGTCGTCGGGTTCGCCTGGTTCAACCACACCGTCACCAGCAGCACCGGCGGGCAGCTCGTCACCAACGACTGGCGCATCGAGTCCCGCGCGGACTCGCTCCAGGCCTTCGTCGACGGCGTGCAGGACCCCGCAGCCGGATTCGCCCCCACCACCACCCAGGAGCCGTGATGACCGACCACCAGATCGACCTGACCGACCTGTTCCCCCGCTCGACGTTCGACCCCGAGGCACCGGCTCCGCGGATCGCGGTGCTCGGCACCGGCTACCTCGGCGCCACCCACGCGGTCGCCATGGCCCAGCTGGGCATGGAGGTCGTGGGCGTCGACACGGACCCCCACAAGGTCGAGATGCTCACCGCCGGCAAGGTGCCGTTCTACGAGCCCGGCCTGCCCGAGCTGCTCACCGAGCAGCTGGCCACCGGCCGGCTGCGGTTCACCACCGACGTGGCCGAGGCGGTGGGCTGGGCGGACGTGCACTTCGTGTGCGTCGGCACCCCGCAGTCCAAGACCAGCCACGCCGCCGACCTGCGGTTCGTCGAGGCGGCGACCACGTCGATCGCCAAGAACCTCACGCACGACGCGCTGATCGTCGGCAAGTCGACGGTGCCCGTCGGGACGGGAGCCCGCCTGCGCAAGCTCATCGCGAAGGCGGCCCCCGCCGGCGTCCGCGCCGAGCTGGTGTGGAACCCGGAGTTCCTGCGCGAGGGCAAGGCGGTGCAGGACACGCTGCACCCGGACCGCATCGTCCTGGGCGGCACCACCGCCGAGTCCGAGGCGCTGCTGCGCCGCGTGTACGCCGGCCCGATCGCCGAGGGCTCTCCGGTCGTCGTGTGCGACCTGCCGACCGCCGAGCTGGTCAAGGTCAGCGCCAACGCGTTCCTCGCCACCAAGATCTCGTTCATCAACGCGATCTCCGGTGTGTGCGAGGCGGCGGGAGCCGACGTCAAGGTCCTGGCCGACGCGCTCGGGCACGACGTCCGGATCGGCCGGCAGTTCCTCGACGCCGGTCTCGGGTTCGGGGGCGGATGCCTGCCCAAGGACATCCGCGCCCTCATGCACCGGGCCAACGAGCTCGGCGCGTACCCGGCGTCGGCCCTGCTCCAGCAGGTCGACGAGATCAACATGGGCCAGCGGTCGCGCGTGATCGACCTCGCGATCGAGGCCTGCGGCGGGTCCGTGCTCAACCGGCGGATCGGGGTGCTCGGGGCGGCGTTCAAGCCGCACACCGACGACGTCCGGGACTCCCCGGCGCTCAACGTCGCGGCGGCCCTGCACCTGCGCGGCGCACAGGTCACCGTGTACGACCCCCAGGCCGGCGACACCGCGCGGTCGAGCTTCCCGACCCTCGGCTACGCCACCGGCGTGGACGAGGCCGTCGAGGGCAGCGACGTGGTGCTCGTCCTGACCGAGTGGGACGAGTTCACCGACGCGGAGCCGGCCCGGTTGGCCGCGCTCACGCACCAGCCGGCCGTGATCGACGCTCGCGGGAAGCTCGACGCCGCCCGCTGGCGCGAGGCCGGGTGGACGTTCCGGGGGCTCGGCCGCGCCGCCGCCTGATCCCTGTCCCACCTGCACGAACGGACGGCCCCGACGCCTCGCGTCGGGGCCGTCCGGCCGTTCGCGGGCCGAACCAGGTCCGCCATGCAAGAAAGTCGACCAAACCCTCTGGTCAAGTCGGGATTGTTGCTATACCCGGTCCAGCGAACCCGCACGGACCGTGCGGCGGGTTCACCGGAGCCGAGATCGAGGGACCAGCCATGACCCGTCTGACGTCGTCGCAGCACACCGGAGCGCGTGTGGTGGTGCTGTCCGGCAACCCCCGGAGCGGGTCGCGCACCACCGCGGCAGCCGTCAACGTCGGCGAGGAGGTCGCACGCCTGCTCGGTTCGGCCGAGGCGGTCCGGACCGTCGAGCTCGCCACGTTCGCCGCGGAGATCCTGGCCGACTCCCATCCGACCGCGGACGCGGCCCTGCGCACGGTCGCGGACGGCACGGTCCTCGTCGTCGCGACGCCCGTGTACAAGGCGTCCTACACGGGCCTGCTCAAGGCCTTCCTCGACCTCTACGGCCCCGGCGCGCTCAGCGGCGTGATCGCCGTGCCGGTGGTCGTCTCGGGGAACCCCGCGCACGCGCTCGTCGGCGAGGTGCACCTGCGACCGCTGCTCGTCGAGCTCGGCGCCGTGGTGCCCACCCGGGCGCTCACCCTGGTGGAGCACCAGCTGGCCGACCCGCAGCCCGTCGTCGACCGGTGGTGGTCGGACGGCGGTGCCGCGGTGCGGTCGCTCGTCGCCGGCGCCCCGGTGACGCTCGAGGCGGCCCGCGCATGACCGCCGAGACGCTGCACGCGCTGGACCGCCTGCTGCGCGACCAGGACGAGCCCCAGCTCTCCCCGCAGCAGTACAAGGAGGTGTTCCGGCAGCACCCCGCGGGCGTCGCCGTGGTGGCGCTCCGCGACGGTGACCGGCGCGTGGGCTTCACCGCGACCTCGGTGATCTCGGTGTCGGCCGCTCCCCCGCTGCTGGCGTTCTCGCTCGCGTCGACGTCGTCGTCGTGGGAGGCCCTGTCCCGCGCACGCACGCTCACGGTGAGCTTCCTGTCCGCGGACCAGGACGACGTGTCCGCGCGCTTCGCGACCAGCGGCATCGACCGGTTCGCCGCCGGCGGCTGGTACGACCTGGGCAGCGGTGAGCCCGTGATCGAGGGCGCCGTGTCCTGGGTCCGCGGGCGCGTGCTCCAGCGCACCCCGGTGGGCGACAGCTACCTGATCTCTCTGCGGGCGCTCGAGCACGGCACGTCCGACGACACGACGCCGCTGGTCTACCACGACCGCAGCTACCACCGGATCGGCCCGCACACGACGATCTGACGGCACGCAGAAGCCCCCCCC
>NZ_JBFUHU010000146.1:0-8960 GCF_056402235.1 Cellulomonas sp. P4_B5_2 | reverse complement strand
GACGTCTACGGGGGCTCGGTCACGAATCGCGCCCGGTTCGCCACCGAGATCATCCAGGCGATCAAGGCCGCCGTCCCGGGCCTGCCGATCAGCTTCCGGCTGTCCGTGAGCAACAAGATGCCCGGCAGCCGTGACGTGGCCGAGGCGCAGCAGGTCGCGCGACTGCTCGAGGCCGCGGGGCTGGACCTGCTCATGGTCGACGACGGCGCCTACGACGCCATGGACTGGGTGTTCCCGCCCTACTACCTCGGTGACGCGTGCATGGTCCCGTCGGCGCGGGCGATGAAGTCGGTCGTGTCGATCCCCGTCATGGCCGTCGGCAACCTCACCCCGGAGAACGCCGAGGGCGTGCTCGCCGCCGGTGACGCGGACTTCGTCGGCATCGGTCGCGGGCTCATCGCCGACCCGCAGTGGGTGGCCAAGCTCGCGGACGGGCGTCGTGACGACATCCGGCCCTGCATCCGCTGCAACCAGCTGTGCATCGGCGCGATCTTCACCGGCGCCACCATCGGCTGCGCGGTCAAYCCCGCCGCCGGGTACGAGCTGGAGCGCGCCCTCACCCCGGCGGCCGCGCCCAAGCGCATCGCCGTCGTCGGCGGTGGCCCCGCCGGCCTGGAGGCGGCACGCGTCGCCGCCCTGCGCGGGCACACGGTCGACGTCTACGAGAAGGGCGAGCACCTGGGCGGGGTGCTCCTGCCGGCGGCGACCCCGGAGTTCAAGAAGGAGCTGCGGGCCATGATCGGCTGGTGGGAGCGGCAGATCGCCGACCTGCCCGTCACCGTGCACCTGGGCACCGAGATCCTGGCCGACGACACCCGCCTGGCAGGCGCCGAC
Source organism: Cellulomonas sp. P4_B5_2 (assembly GCF_056402235.1). NCBI lineage: Bacteria > Bacillati > Actinomycetota > Actinomycetes > Micrococcales > Cellulomonadaceae > Cellulomonas > Cellulomonas sp. P4_B5_2. The sequence continues at coordinate 8,126 of NZ_JBFUHU010000146.1, read as the reverse complement.
GAGGTCGTGGTCGCCACCGGCGCGGACCCGTTCGTCCTGCCGATCCCGGGCGTCGACGGCGAGAACGTGCTCGAGGTGCTGGACGCGCACCTGCACCGCGACCGCGTGGGCTCCCGCGTCGTCGTCGCCGGTGGAGGACTGTCCGGCGCGGACCTCGCGCTCGAGCTCGCCGAGGCGGGGCACGAGGTCACCATCGTCGAGATGGCCGACGCGATCGCCGCGGACCTGCTGTTCATCAACGCGATCAGCCTGCTGCGCAGCCTCACGGACGCGCGCGTGCACGTGCTCACCGGCCACCGCGTCACCGAGATCGACGAGAAGGGACTGACCGCCGTCGGGCCCGACGGCGAGGTGCACGTGGACGCCGACACGGTCGTGACCGCGTTCGGCGTGCGACCGGCGCACCGGCTGGCCGACGCCCTGGCCGCGAACGGGCTCAGCGTCCACGCGATCGGCGACTGCGTCCTGCCGGCGAAGGTCGCCGAGGCGATCAACGCGGGATACCTCACGGCGGCGGTGCTCTGACGGTTCCGGCTGGTAGGAACGTGGGGTGCCGATCCTCCCGACCGAGCGTGACCCGCGGCTGATCACCGTCCGCCGCGGCGGCACCCTGACGGACGACCACCACCGCCTGCTGGCCGAGTGGGCACTGCAGTGCGCCGAGCACGTGCTCCACCTGTTCGAGGACGACCGACCAGGCGACGACCGGCCCCGGCAGGCGATCGCCGTGGGTCGGGCGTGGATCCGCGGCGAGGTGCCGATGAAGGTCGCGCACGACGAGGCGTTCCAGGCGAACGCCGCAGCGCGCGGGATGCCTGATCCGGTGAAGTTCGCTGCGCTGTCGGCCGGTCAGGCGGTGGCCGTGGCGCACGTCGCCGCCCACGACCTCGGCGCCGCCGCGTACGCGATCAGGGCGGTCGGTGCCTCCGTGCCCGCCGACGACGCCGCGCGCGCCCGTGCAGCGGAACGGCAGTGGCAGCGGGAGCGCCTGCCGGAGGCCGTCCGCGAGCTCGTGCTCGACGACCAGCGCAACCGGAGCGCGATCTGCTGGAACGTCTTCGACGACTGACGCCAGATCACTCCAGCCCGTCGCGGCGACGGGTCAGGTAGGCGGTCTCGGCGGTGTTGCCGGCCAGCGCGATCGCCCGGTCGTACGCCTCGCGCGCCTCGGCGCTGCGACCCAGCCGGCGCAGCAGCTCCGCGCGCGTGGCATGGAAGGCGTGATAGCCGGCCAGCGCGTCCCCGAGCGGGTCGACCGTGGCGAGCGCCACCGCGGGCCCGTCGAGCTCCGCGACCGCGACCGCCCGGTTGAGCGCGACGACCGGGGACCGGTCCAGGCGCACGAGCTGGTCGTACAGGGCGAGCACCTGCGACCAGTCGGTGTCGCGGGCGTCGCGCGCCGAGGTGTGCACGGCGTTGATCGCGGCGAGGAGCTGGTAGCGGCCCGGGGCGATCCCGGTGGCCAGGCGCTCGCGGACCAGCCGGTGCCCCTCGGCGATCAGTGCCCCGTCCCAGAGCCCACGGTCCTGCTGCTCGAGGAGCACCAGCTCGCCGGTGACCGACACGCGCGCGGGACGGCGGGCCTCGGTGAGGAGCATCAGCGCCAGCARGCCGGCCACCTCGCCGTCGTCGGGCAGGAGGGCGCGGACCAGACGGGTGAGCCGGATCGCCTCCGCGGTCAGGTGGGGGCGCACCGGGTCGGCGTCGGGGCTCGTCGCCAGGTAGCCCTCGTTGAACACGAGGTAGAGGACCGCGAGCACGCCGGACACGCGCGCGGGGAGGTCGTCCGCCGACGGGACCCGGTAAGGGATGCGCGCCGCCTTGATCTTGGCCTTCGCGCGGGTGATCCGCTGTCCCGTGGCGGACTCCTGCACCAGGAACGCGCGCGCGATCTCCGGCACGGTCAGTCCGCCCACCATGCGCAGGGTCAGCGCCACCCGGGACTCCATGGCGAGCGCGGGGTGGCAGCACGTGAAGATCAGCCGCAGCCGCAGGTCGTCGACCGCGCCGAGCGGCTCCGGGGGATCGTCGTCGCTCAGCATCCGAGCCGCCTCGTGCTTGCCGTCGCGCTTGGCCTCGCGGCGGATCCGGTCGATGGCCTTGCGGTTCGCCGTCGTCGTCAGCCAGCCGCCCGGGTTCGGGGGCACGCCGTCCGCCGGCCACCGCTCGACGGCGACCGCGAACGCCTCCGCGGCCGCCTCCTCGGCGATGTCGAGATCGCCGAACCGTCTGGTCAGGGAGGCGAGCACGCGCGCCCACTCGTCGCGGTGCGCGCGCGCGACCGCCTCCCGGACATCGACGTCGGTCACAGGAACGGACGCACCTCGACCTTGCGGTTGCAGGCGTGCGACCCCGCGGTGGCGAGCCTGAGCGCCACGTCGAGGTCGGGAGCCTCGATGATCCAGAAGCCTGCGACGTGCTCCTTCGTCTCGACGAAGGGACCGTCGGTGACGATCGCCTCGCCCGCACCCCGGTTGTCGATGACGGTCGCGGTGTCCGGTGACGCCAGCCCACCGGCGAAGACCCAGCTCCCCTCGGCTCGCAGCCCGTCGTTGAACGCGTCGATCGCGGTCATCTCCTCGGGCGTCGCGAAGCCGGACGTCTCGTCGAAGATCACGGACACCAGATACTGCATAGCCATCTCCTGTGTGCTCGGCGGGAGCCCGGCGCGAGCGTCCCCTCACCCGTGCCACGAACGACCTTGCCCCGATCCGACACCGCACCGCCACCACGTGGGGACCTCGTGCCCTGGTCAGGATCGGGACCTGGTGCTGGAGTGGGTCCTGGGAGCGCCGCAGACGAGGACGCATCTCGGCAGGGGCGGCGCCTGAGGGGGTGCCCGATGGAGAGCGCTGAAGACGACCAGGCTGTCGAGCCGGTACAGGACCCCGAGGACTCGGCGGTCGACCGTTTGCAGGCGGAGCTCGAGGCATCGTTGTCGGCCGGGTTCGCGCCTGACGGGTGGGAGCGCCGGATCTCGTGGCCGTCGCACGGCACGAAGGGCTTCTGGATCGCCGGCGCGGGGAGCGTCCTCGGTCTGGTCGCGGCATGGGTGGCGTGGGGCTGGAAGGCCGGGTTGGCTGCGCTGGTGCTCGTCATCGGGCTGGCGTTGCTGGCGTCGTGGCGCAGCGGACCACGCGTGGGTGACGAGATCACGGAGTCCTTCACGCCTCCGGACGAGGTCCTGCTGAACCTCGGCATCGCGGGCCACGAGCTCCTCACGCTGCAGCGGAGCCGGCCGACGTTCTCGGTCAACCGGCAGGCGACGCCCGCCGACCGCCGGAACGTCCGCCTGGGAGCGATCGCGATGGGCGCGATCCTCGTCGTCGACGGGGGACTCGTCCTGCTCCTCGAGTCTGACCGCATCTCCCCGTCCACCTTCCTCCGGTCCGGAGCGATCGTCTCGGCCGCGGTCCTGACCGGGCTGGCCTTATGGGCGTGGCGACGTATGGGCCTCGTCATCCGGGCGTTCGGCCCGCGACCCGACAGGGATCCCACGCAGGACACCGACGAGGACCTCCTGGACGTCGCCACCTCCGGCGGCGGGGCCGTCGACGCACTCGTCGGTGGCGTGCTCTCGAGGCTCCCGCTGCCGGTCGCCCGCGTGGTGACGGTCGCGATCCTCTTGCTCGTCGGGGCGCTCGGCGTGCTCGTTGCGTTCAACGTGGCCCCGGACGAGAGTGAGCTGTGGTCGTCGCTCACCGCGGGAGCGGACCTCCTGCTGTTCCTGGCTGCGGGCGCCCGGGCCTTGATCCTCCTGGCGATCGGACTGGTGCGACGGGATCGGGCTCCCGCGGTGGCGGGTGTGCAGTCGCTCGTGCTGATGGGCGGCCTGCTGCTCGCCGCGATGCTGTTCGGGTGGCTGGACGAGTGGCGGGCAGTGATCTCCTGGGTGCTCGACCGGGTGGCGTGATCAGGCGTCGACGATCTGCTGCAGGGCGCTCCGCAGGTCCGCCGCGAGAGCGCCGGTCTCCGGCACGACGTCCGGGTCGGCGATGACGGTGACGGTCAGCCCGCCCGCGTAGGAGAGCGCCGCGAACGCGACGCCCACGTTGCCGGCGGTCACGGTGATCGGCACGACCCGCACGATCGGCGCGCCGGCGAACGCCAGCGGTCGGGTGGGGCCCCGGAGATTGGTGAGGAACGAGTTGACCAGGCGCTGACGGTCGACGACCCACCGGAACAACCCGACCGCGGCCAGGAGGCGGAAGGTCGGCCCGACGAGCGCGGCCGAGGCGCCCCGGGTCTGCGTCTTGCGAACCCGGGTGCCGCGTGCGACCTGCGCGACGCGCTCGGCCATCCCTCCCGTGACGGGCACCCGGACCGGCATCACACCGACCCGGTTGCCCAGGTCGCCGCTGGTGGTCGAGGACCGCCCCGAGACGGGGACCGAGACCACGAGCTCCTCGACGTGCTCACCGCGGCGGTGCAGCGTGCGCGCCATCGCCTCGGTCAGCGCGACCAGCAGCACGTCGTTGACGGTCCCACCGTGGCGACGCCCTGCCGCCCGCACCGGGTCGAGGTCCACCTCGACGGTGGTCACCTGCCGCCGTGGGCCGGTCGGTGCGTTGAGCGAGGACCGCGGGGCGTGTCGGCGTCCACCTCCTGCGAGCTCGACCCGGCCGCGGCGCATGTGTGCGAGGGCCGCCGGCAGCCCGCGCAGCATGCGGACCCGCTCCTGCGTGCAGTCGAGCAGCAGGTCTCCGGCGCGGGGAGTCGCACGTCGCACGGTCGGCGCGGCGGCAGGCRTCGACCCGTCGTCGTCGACGAGCCGCGCGAGCACCGCGAGGCCACCGATGCCGTCGGCGAGCACGTGGTGCAGCACCACCACCAGCGCGACCCCCCCGTCGTCCAGCCCGGTGATCACCACCGCGCGCCACAGCGGCCCGGAGCGCGGCAGCGGGCGGGCGACGGCCTCGACAGCGGCGTGGAGCAGGGCGTCCTCGTCGCCCGTGCCCGGACACCGCACCCGGGACACCTGCTCGGCGACGTCGAAGCCAGGATCGTCCACCCAGTAGGGGCGACCCAGCCCCCACGGCGGTGTCACCAGGCGCTGGCTCAGCCGTGGGATGGTCGCGATCCGCGCAGCGAGCGCGGCCTCGACCCGCGCCGCGCTCGTCCCGGTCCCCCCGGCGAGGAGCAGCACGGCGCCGACGTTCATCGGCACCGGGCCCACGTCCGTGGCGAGCTCCACCAGGTCGCCGGGACTGAGGCGCTCGACCGTGCGCGGGTCAGCGCTCACGGCAGAGCCCATCGCGTGCGATCACGCCGTGGGCGTCCCGTCTCGCCGACCGACGACGGCGAGGAGCCTGAGGTCCTCGGCCTCGAGATCGGGGACGTCGACGAGGATCGCGAGCGTCGAGGTCGGCGGTTCGCTGAGTCCCGCGCCGGACGTCGTCGCCGACTGCGTGGCCAGCGCCGCGTCCGGGCCGTTCTCCGTGAGCTCCTTGATCGCGGCCGGAGCCGACTCGGCTGCTGTCGGTTCCTCGACGACCGCGACGTACCGGTCGAGGACGCGCGTCAGCACCTGCTGGGCGTACCCGAACACCAGGGCGATGACGAGCGCCTGCGCCAGCGTGTCGTAGGTGACGGACGTCAGCACCTTGGCGGACACCAGCAGGGCTCCCAGCATGCCGAACAGCGCACCGCAGGCGATCTTGATGGCCACGAGGGCAGGCGCCGGGTTGAACCAGCGGGTGTCGATGCGGTCGTTGCGGGCGTAGGTGATCGCGGAGACCAGTCCGCCGAGCGCTCCGAAGACCAGGACGAGGAGCAGGAAGACCCAGGGTGCCATCGCCAGCGCGGCGCTGTCCGTGCCGTTCGGGATCGTGAGGAACGGGTCGTCCGGGAGCCAGCCCTGCGCCACCAGCAGCCCGACCACCGCAGCCCAGGCGATCAGCGCCAGCACGGACGTCAGTCGGGAGTTGTTGCGCATGGTCTCGAGGTGGTGCGCCGAGACGGCGTGGCAGCGCACGATGACGTCCCGCGCCCGGTCCGCCCGGGCGGCCGCAGCACGTGCGGCGTCCAGCGTGGCGATGGCCTCGTCGGCCCGCGCGAGCGGCAGCGTGGTCCGAGCGTGCTCCGCGGCGCGCCGGGTGAGGACGACGACGTCGCCGTGAGCCCGGTCGACGGTCTCCTCGGCGTCGTGCAGCGCGTCCCAGACCACGGCGATCCGCTGGTGGCGGAGGTGTGGCCGGTCCCTGCCGGGCGCCGGTGCCTCGAACAGCGCCTCGACCCGGTCGGACGCCTGGGTGAGCAGCCCGGCGTCGGCGCCGTCCACCCCCCGGAGACGAACGATCTCGCCGCGCAGCTGGTCAGCGCGATTGACGGCGTCGGCCCTCCACGCGCCGTGCACGACCTCGTGCAGCCAGTCGACCATGCCGCTCACCCCCTGCGCTCGAGTGCCTTCTCGATCGACGCTCGTCCTGGTCCGCAGGTGCCGTCCAGGGCCGAACGTCCCCGACCTCCGACGTGCGCTCGAGTCAACGACCTACCGTCGAGGCACGACGGCCGGCGTGTGCTCGTCGCCGAGCCGCGCCCGCCGCACCCCGGTGGCTAGCGACACGGTGGCGACGACGACCAACGTCGCCCCGGCCACGACGAGCGCGGCGCCATAGCCGACGGCGTCGCCGAGCAGGCCACCCAGCGGCGCGGCGACGACGATCACCGCGCGGTTGGCGGACCGCCTGGTGGCGTTGGTCCGACCCTGCAACCGGTCGGGTGTGGCGGTCTGCCAGTAGGCCATCTCGTTGGCGTTCTCGGCGCCCATGCACAGACCGAGCAGCAGCTGCCCGAACGCGAACAGCACCCAGGCGCGCCCGCCACCCCACGTCCCGTCGACCGCTCCGGCGGGGACCAGCAGGGCAGCCGCCGCCATCAGCCCCCACGCCGTCCCCGTGCCGAGCCGGGCGCCGATGATGACGTGCCCCGCGCCCCACCGGTCACCGAGACGCACCGCCACGGAGGCCCCCACGAGCGCCCCCACGCCCRCCGCGGCCAGCGCCAGGCCCAGGGTGGCAGGGCTGAGGTGCAGCGTCCGCAGGGCGAAGGGCGTCATCACGGCACCCGCCACGGCCGAGCACGCGAACCACGCGTGGGTGGTGAGCGCCAGCGGCCGCAGCGTCGCGTGCCGGTAGATCCAGCGGAGGCCCTCGCGGATCTCGGGGCCGATGTCGCGCACCCTGCGCACCGATCCGCCTCGGGGCTCGTCCAACGTGACGGTGATCAGGAGGACGGCCGAGACGAGATAGCTCACGGCGTCGACGAGCACCGCGAGGGGCGCACCCAGCAGCTGCACCAGACCGCCCGCGACCGCCGGCCCGCTCGCCTGCGCCACGGCGTCGGACTGGTCCAGCCGGGCGTGCGCGGGTCCGAGCAGCCGCGTCGGGACGAGCCGGGGGACGAACGACTGGAACGCCGCGTCGCCCACCACGGTGCACAGACCGAAGACCGCCATCACCCCCGCGAGCCAGCCGACGGTCAGGGAACCGGTCGCGGACAGGACGGGGATCGCCGCGAGCGCGACCGCGCTGAGCAGGTCCGTCGCGACGAGCAGCGGTCGGCGGCGGACCCGGTCGACGAGCACCCCGGCGAGCAGCCCGAACAGCAGGTACGGCACCCACCGCGCGGCGTTGACCAGCCCGACGTCCACGGCGTCGCCGGCCAGCACGTCGACCACGAGGACCTGGATCGCCAGGACGGTGATGTAGCTCCCGAACGCCGAGGCCGTCGAGGCGGTCCACAGGCGGGCGAAGCCGCGCGACTCGCGAAGGGTTGGCGCCGGTGGGGTCACGCGTGCTTTGTATCGCACCCGCGTCGCTCAGGCCCGGAACCGTTCGGCGCCGGGCGCCGACCGGCCGGGGCGACGAGCCCGCGGCGCTGCACGTCCGGTGACTGTCAGGCGTCGAATCCCGTGGGGCGGATCAGCCGGGCGGGGACGCCCGCGACGATCGCGTCGGCCGGCACGTCCTTGGTCACGACGGCGCCCGCCCCGATGATCGCGCCGTCGCCGATCGTCACGCCCGGCACGATCGTCACGCCCGCGCCGAGCCAGACCTTCCGGCCGATGACGACGGGCGCGGGGACCATGTCCGCACGTCGAGCGGGGTCGGTCGCGTGGTTGAGGG
>NZ_JBFUHU010000145.1:0-9023 GCF_056402235.1 Cellulomonas sp. P4_B5_2 | reverse complement strand
TCGAGCTGGACCAGGTCGGACTCGGCGATGCCCAGGCGGTCGGCGAGCAGCGGGTGGAGCTCGACGTAGGGCGCCGGGGAGCTGCGCACCAGCTCCGGCACCCGGCGGGTCTGCGCGCCGGACTGGTAGTGCGCGAGCACCCGCCCGGTCACCAGGAACAGGGGCGCGTCGCGGCGCAGGTCGTCCGACGGGCCGCGGTGGTCCACGGGGATGAGGCGCGCGCGGCCGTCGGGCGTCGGGAAGCGGTCGAGGAACATCCGCGGGGTGCCCGGGTGCGGCGTCGGCCCGGCGGGGACCGGCCAGAACAGGTCCGGCTCGGCGTCCAGGCGCGCGTGGCTGAGCCCGCTGTAGTCGGCGCGGCCGCCCGCGGACGCACGGGCCAGCTCGTCGAACACGACCGCCGGTGAGGTGTCGAACCGGACGGTCGACCCGAGCCGGAGCGCCAGGTCGGCGAGGATCTCCAGCTCGCTGCGCACCCCGGGCGGGGGCGGCAGGGCCTTCCGGCGACGGATGACGCGCCCCTCGAGCGAGGTCATCGTGCCCTCCTCCTCCGCCCACTGCGTGACGGGCAGGACCACGTCGGCGAGCAGGGCGGTCTCCGACGGGAAGAAGTCGCACACGACGAGCAGGTCGAGCGAGGCGAGCCGCTCCCGGACGCGGTCGGCGTCCGGAGCGCTGACCAGCACGTTCGATCCGTGCACCAGCAGCGCGCGCGGGCCGCCCGGCGTCCCGAGGGAGCGCAGCAGCTCGATCGCGGGCATCCCCGTCCGGGGCAGGTCTGCGGGGTCGACGCCCCACACGCCGGCGACGTGCGCACGCGCCGCCTCGTCCTCGATGGACCGGTAGCCCGGCAGCTGGTCCGCCTTCTGACCGTGCTCGCGGCCGCCCTGCCCGTTGCCCTGGCCGGTGATCGCGCCGTAGCCGGACCCGACGCGTCCGGGCAGTCCGAGCAGCAGCGCGAGCGTGATGGCCGCGGTGACGGTGTCGGTGCCCTGCGTGCTCTGCTCGACCCCGCGGCCGGTGAGGATGTACGCACCGGAGCCGCCGCGCGACGGCGACGCGTTGGCCAGCAGGAACGCGGCCCGGCGCAGCGACGCGACCGGGACACCCGTGACCTGCTCGGTCCGCTCGGGCCACCAGAGGGCYAGCGACCGTCGGATGTCGTCGAGACCCGTGGTCCGCTCGGAGAGGTACGCGAGGTCCGCGAAGCCCTCCGCGAGCACGATGTGCGCGATGCCGAGCAGCAGGGCCAGGTCGGTGCCCGGGACCGGCTGCACGTGCAGGCCGCGCTCCTCGGTGGTCAGGTCCGCGGTCGCCGAGCGACGGGGGTCCACGACGATCAGGCCGCCCGCGGCCCGTACCCCGGCGAGGTGCTGGACGGCCGGCGGCATGGTCTCCGCGAGGTTCGACCCGAGCAGCAGCACGGCCTGCGCGCCGCCCAGGTCGGCCAGCGGGAACGGCAGGCCACGATCCAGGCCCAGGGTCCGATTGGCGCCCGCCGCGGCGCTCGCCATGCAGAACCGGCCGTTGTAGTCGATGTTCGGCGTGGCCAGCACGGTGCGCGCGAACTTGCCGAGCGCGTACGCCTTCTCGTTGGTCAGGCCACCGCCGCCGAACACCGCGACGGACTCCGGACCGTGGGACTCGCGCAGGGCGGCCAGCCGGGTGGCGACGAACGACAGCGCGGTGTCCCAGGAGACCGGCTGGCCGTGCAGCAGCGGGGTGGTGAGCCGGTCCGTGGCCCGCAGGAGCGTGGGCGACGTCCACCCCTTCTGGCACATGCCGCCCTTGTTCGTGGGGAAGTCCCGGCCCGCGGCGGTGACGGTGCCCTCGTCAGAGGTGTGCAACGTCTGCGCACACTGGAGCGCGCAGTAGGGGCAGTGAGTCGCCGCCGCGGGCTGGGACATCAGATGACCGTCGCGCCGAAGGAGCCGGTGCGGCGCTGGTACACGGCCCAGGTGGTGAGGCTCATGACCAGGTACAGCCCGACGATCACCCACAGGGCCGCCTGGATGTTGCCGGTGGCCGAGGTCGAGATGGCGAACCCGCGCGGGATGAGGAACCCGCCGAACGCGCCCACCGCACCCGCGATCCCGAGGCAGCCCGCCGCGGCCTTGACGCGCCGGGCGCGGTCCTCGTCGTCGGTGGCCCCGAAGCGGAACACCGCGGGGATCATCCGGTAGACCGAGCCGTTGCCGGCACCCGTCGCGACGAAGAGCACGAGGAACGAGGCCAGGAACGGGCCGAACGCGTGGGCCCGCAGGGCGAAGATCGCGCAGACGACACCGACCGCCATCACGCCGAAGGCGACGATCGTGACGCGCGCACCGCCCAGCTTGTCGGCCAGCATGCCGCCGAGCGGCCGGGCGATGGACCCGACCAGCGCACCGGCGAACGCGATCGTGATCGTGACCTCGGGGAACTGGTTCTTCAGCAGCGTCGGGAACGCCCCGGAGAAGCCGATGAACGAGCCGAAGGTGCCGATGTAGATGAACGAGATGATCCAGGTGTGCCGCGCCCGGGCGGCGACGCCGTAGGAGCGCGGGTCCGCCTTGGCGTTGGACAGGTTGTCCATGTACCGCCAGGCCAGCAGGGCCGCGATGAGCACCAGCGGCACGAACATGAGGCCGGCCCGCTCGAGCTCCAGCCCGGCCGCGCCGACGATCACCAACGGCACCGCGAACTGCACCGCAGCGGTGCCGAGGTTGCCTCCGGCCGCGTTCAGGCCGAGCGCCCGGCCCTTCTCCTTCTCCGGGTAGAAGAACGAGATGTTGGCCATCGAGGACGCGAAGTTGCCGCCGCCGACACCGGCGAGAGCCGCGACCGCGAGCAGGGCGCCGAAGCCGAGCTGCGGGTTCTGGACGGCGACCGCGAGCGCGATCGTCGGGACCAGGAGCAGCAGGGCGGACACGATGGTCCAGTTGCGGCCGCCGAAGATCGGCACCGCGAACGTGTAGGGGATGCGCAGCGTGGCGCCCACCAGGCTAGGGAGGGCGATCAGCCAGAACATCTGGTCGACCGTGAGGACGAAGCCCGCGGCGGGCAGCTGGGGGACGACGATGCTCCACAGCGCCCAGACGGCGAACCCGAGGAACTCGGCGAAGATCGACAACCCGAGGTTGCGGCGGGCGATCGCCCGACCGACGGAGGCCCACTGGCCGCTGTCCTCGGGGTTCCAGCCGTCGATCCATCGGCCAGGGCGGTGGGTGAGCGGCGCAGTGTCGAGAACGGGTGTGGTGCCGGCGTCGGTCGCGAGCTGTGTCGCCATGGGGACCTCCGGGAGGACGGTGTCAGGGGGCTCGGTCGACGACGACGCTAGGCAGCGGATGTTTCGACCGACCTGTCCGATCGGTTGCGCGCACGGTTCTTTTCGCGCACCGGTTGCCGCGGGGGCCTGTGAGATCAGGCGAGCGGACGCACCCGCACGTGCTCGGCGGGGACGCTCAGACGCACCTCGGCACCGACGTGCAGACCCAGCCGCGCGACCTGCGCCGGCGGCAGGTCGACGAGCACGTCACCCGTGGTCCGGAGGCGCACGCCGGTGGTCCCGGGCTCGAGGTCGACGACGCGCGCCGGCCAGCCCTCCCCGACCGTGACGGCGCTCGGCGAGAAGGTCACCTGCACCCGTCCGCCCGGTCGCCCGGGAGCGCAGGGGATGACGACGCCGTCCGGTCCGGCGACCGCCGAGGACCCGTCGGGCAGGGCGACGAGCGTCCCGACGACGAGGTTGACCCCCGCCAGCGCGGCCGTGAACGGGTGCACGGGGTCGGTGAGCACGTCGAGCGGCCGACCCTGCTCGACCACCCGACCGTCGTGCAGGACGACCACCCGGTCGGCGAGCGTCACCGCGTCGAGCACGTCGTGCGTGACCAGCACCGTGGCGGTGCGCGTGCGGCGCACCTGCTCCCGGACCAGCTCGCGCAGCTCGGCGGCGGTCCGCACGTCCAGCTGCGCGAACGGCTCGTCGAGCAGCAGCACCGCCGGCTCTGCCGCGAGCGCCCGGGCCAGAGCGACGCGCTGCCGCTGGCCGCCGGACAGCGCGTCGGGACGCCGCTCGGCCAGCCCGCCCAGCCCGACCGCCGCGAGCCACTCGTCGGCCACCGCTCGGGCCCGGGCCACCGGCATCCCCGCCGCCCGCGGACCGAACGCGACGTTCTCCCGCGCGCTCAGGTGCGGGAACACCAGGGGGTCCTGACCGAGCAGGCCGACGGACCGGTGCTCGGGCCGCACCGCCGACTCCACCCGCTCGTCCCACACCGCCGTCAGTGTCCGCTCGCCCACGCGCACCACCCCGTCCGTGGGGACCAGGTGCCCCGCCAGGACGGCGAGGAGCGTGGACTTGCCGGCACCGTTGGGCCCGAGCACGCCCACGATCTCCCCGGGATGGGCGGCGATCGTCACGTCGAGCGCGAAGGCCCCGCGGCGCACGACGACCTCGGCGTGCAGCGACGTCACGCGGCACGCCCCGGGCGCCAGGCCCGCGCGGCAAGCAGGACGGCGACCGCCGCGAACACCAGCAGCAGGGACAGCGCGACCGCGGTCCCCTGGGTCACGCCGGCTCCGTTGAACGCCGAATAGATGGCCAGGGGCATGGTCTGCGTGACGCCCGGGGAGTTGCCCGCGAACAGCGCGGTCGCRCCGAACTCGCCCAGCGCCCGCGCGAAGCAGAGCACCGTCCCGCTGACCAGACCGGGCATGACGAGCGGCAGGGTGATCCGGCGGAGCACGGTCCAGCGGCCGGCGCCGAGGCTCGCGGCGACGACGTCGAACCGCGTGCCTGCCGTCCGCAGCGACCCCTCCACCGACAGGACGAGGAACGGCATCGCGACGAACGCCTGGGCGATCACCACGGCCGCCGTCGTGAACGGGATGCTGATCCCGAACCACGTGTCGAGCGTCTGCCCGACCAACCCGCGCCGCCCCAGCAGGTAGAGCAGCGCGATGCCGCCGACGGTCGGGGGCAGGACGAGCGGCAGCGTCACCAGGGCGCGGAGCAGGTCGGCGGGCCAGCCGTGCGCCCGCGCGAGCACGACGGCGAGCGGCACGCCGAGCACCAGGCACACGACGGTCGCGACGACCGACGTCGACAGGGAGAGCCACAGGGCATCGAGTGCGGACGGCGTCGTGATGTCGGCGGGCAGCGAGCCCCAGTCCGCGCGCACGAGCAGGGCGACGACCGGGAGCACCAGCAGACCGGCCGCCAGGGCGGCGGGCACACAGAGGACACCGGGGACGCCGACGGAGCGTTCGCGGGTCACGGCGCGGCGAACCCGTGGTCCGCCAGGATCCGCTGCCCCTCGTCGGAGAGCACCAGGTCGACGAACGCCCGGGCGGGTGCGCCCTCGGTGAGGGCGACGATCGGGTAGGAGTTCACGGCGGACGCGGCCTCCACGAACTCGACTCCCTCGACCGAGTCGCCGGCCGCCCGCACGTCGGTCCGGTAGACCAGGCCGGCGTCGGCGTCGCCGGTCTGCACCTTGGTGAGCACGGCCTTGACGTTCTGCTCCTCGCTCACGGGCGTGAGCGCGAGGCCGGCACCGTCCAGGACGGTGCGCGCCGCGGACCCGCAGGGCACCTGGGCCGCGCACAGGACGACCTTGCCGCCCGACGACGACACCTCCGCGAGGTCGGCCAGCGAGGAGATCCCGAGCGGGTTGCCCGGCGCGACGACGATCTCCAGGGTGTTCGTCGCGAAGACCGCAGGCTCCCCCGCGGCGAGGCCCGTCTCCGTGACCTCGGCCATGGTCGCCTGGTCGGCCGACGCGAACACGTCCGCCGACGCCCCACCGACCAGCTGCGTCGCCAGCGTGGCCGAGCCGTCGTACGTCACCGGGTGCACCGTGACCCCCGGACTCTGCTCCGCCAGCTCGGCGGCGAGCTCGTCGAACGCGCCCTGCAGGGAGGCCGCCGCGAAGATCGTGAGCTCCCCGGTGGGGCCCGTCGGGTCGGGCGCGGAGGCCGGGGGGTCCGCCGCGCAGGCGGTCAACGCCAGCAGCACCGCCGCCGCGCCGGCGAGGGCGCGCACCCTCATCGTGGCGTCTCGACGAGCACGGTCGTCGCCTTGACCACCGCGGTCGCGCGCGATCCGACCTCGAGCCCCAGCTCGCGCACCGCCTCGGTCGACATGAGCGACACCAGCCGGAACGGACCGGCCTGCAGCTCGACCTGGGACATCACGGTGTCGGAGAGGATCCGCGTCACCAGGCCGGTCAGCCGGTTGCGCGCCGAGCTGGTGCCGGCGGAGGGGTCGTCGGGGGTCCGCGCACGCTCGACGGCCAGCGCGGCGAGCTCGACGCCGCCGACGACGCTGCGGCCGGCGTGGTCGGTCCGGGCCTCCAGTGCGCCCGACTCGACCCAGCGGCGCACGGTGTCGTCGCTGACGCCCAGCAGCTGGGCGGCCTCGCTGATGCGGTAGTCGGTCACGAACGCGATCGTAGTGCCGCAGAAGCGACTGTCCAGCGCTCCCTGATCCGCAGATGCGGAACTCAGGCGGAAGTCCATCCCGGCCGGTAGCGTCCGGGCATGGCGAAGAAGTCCGGCAAGAAGCACCAGGACAAGGTCCCGAACGACGTCTACGAGGCGGAGCTGTCCCGGCTCCAGGCCGAGCTGGTGAGGGTGCAGCTGTGGGCCAAGGAGACGGGTGCACGGATCGTCGTGGTGTTCGAGGGCCGAGATGCCGCCGGCAAGGGCGGCACGATCAAGCGCATCGCCGAGTACCTCAGCCCCCGCWTCGTGCGCATCGCCGCCCTGCCCACACCCACGGAGCGCGAGAAGGGTCAGTGGTACTACCAGCGCTACGTGGCGCAGCTGCCCACCGCGGGCGAGGTCGTCCTGTTCGACCGCTCCTGGTACAACCGCGCGGGGGTGGAGAAGGTCATGGGCTTCTGCACCCCGGAGGAGTACGACCGGTTCATGCGCCAGACCCCGATCTTCGAGCAGATGCTCATCGAGGACGGGATCCTGCTGCGCAAGTACTGGTTCTCCGTGTCCGACAAGGAGCAGCTCAAGCGGTTCCGGTCGCGGCTGAACGACCCGCTGCGGCAGTGGAAGCTGAGCCCGATGGACCTCGAGTCGATCAGCCGGTGGGAGGACTACTCCAAGGCCAAGGACGAGATGATGGTGCACACGGACACGATCGGGAGCCCGTGGTTCGTCGTGGAGTCGGACATCAAGAAGCACGCCCGCCTCAACATGATCAGCCACCTGCTCTCCACCATCCCGTACAAGGACGTCCCGCACGACAAGGTCACGCTCCCGGCCCGACCGTCCGCGTCGACCGGGTACGAGCGACCGTCGCGCGAGCTGTCCACCTACGTCCCGAACCACGTGGCGAAGCTGCTGGGGGATCCCGAGAGGTACATCTGACGCCGAGGGCGAACGCCCGTTGCGTCGCGGCCGATCACCTGCGACGTTGATCCGCATGTCGACGACCTCGACCTCCCCCGGCCCGTCCCTGCGGGTCTCCCTGCCCGGTCTGCAGCCGTCGGTGAAGGACTTCCTCACCAACGAGGCCGGCAGCGCCGTCTACCTGCTGGCCGCCACGGTCGTCGCCCTCGTCTGGGTCAACTCGCCGTTCGCGGACTCCTACGAGTCCCTCTGGCAGACCTCCGCCGGCTTCCACCTGGGGAGCTGGGGCGTCGACCTCGACCTGCACCACTGGGTCAACGACGCCGCCATGGCCATCTTCTTCGCGGTGGTCGGCCTGGAGATCAGCCGCGAGGCCACCACCGGGGAGCTGCGCGACAAGCGGACGGTCGCCGTCCCCGCCCTGGGCGCCTTGGGCGGTCTGCTGGTCCCGGTGCTCATCTACCTGGCGTTCAACGGCGGCACGGACGCCGCGCACGGGTGGGGCGTCGTCATGTCGACGGACACCGCGTTCCTCGTCGGCATCCTCGCTCTGTTCGGTCCCAAGTGCCCCGACCGCCTGCGCCTGTTCCTGCTCACGCTCGCGATCGTCGACGACATCGGCGCGATCACGGTGATGTCGATCTTCTACACCGACGAGGTCGACATGGCCGCGCTCGCCATCGCCGCGGCGATCGTCGTGGGGATCCTCATGCTGCGCTGGCTCAAGGTGTGGCAGCTGGCGCCCTACGTCGTCGCCGGGATCGCGCTCTGGTTCGCGGTGCAGGCGTCGGGCGTGCACGCGACCCTGGCCGGCGTGATCATCGGCCTCCTCGTCCCGGCCCGGCCGCCGGACCAGGAGACCATCGACGAGGTGGCCGGCTACGGGCGCAAGCTGATCGACGACGCGACGGCCGAGCGCGAGCACCTCGCGGAGCTGGCGGCACGCGCCGCGGTGCCCACCAGCGACCGGCTGCAGCGGATCCTGCACCCGTGGAGCGCGTTCGTCGTGGTGCCCCTGTTCGGCCTGGCCAACGCGGGCATCCAGCTCGACGTGGAGTCCCTGCAGGCCGCCGCGCAGTCCCGGCTGGCCATCGGCGTCGCCGTGGCGCTCGTGCTCGGCAACGCCATCGGCATCACCGGCGCGGCCACCCTGGCGCTCCGGCTGGGTCTGGGCGAGCTGCCCGGACGCGTGCGCTGGGGGCACCTGCTGGGCGGCGCCGTGCTCGCGGGCATCGGGTTCACCATCTCGCTGTTCATCGCCGAGCTCGCGTTCGACGACGCCGAGCACCTGGACAACGCGAAGATCRGCATCCTCGTCGGGTCGCTCACGGCCGCGGTGCTCGGCTCGATCCTGCTGCGCTGGCTCGGGGAGAAGCTGCCGCTGTGCTCGCCGCTCAGCGACGCCCCGCCGCCGCTGCCCCCGCTCCCGTGGAGGGCGCCGGAGTAAGCACGTGCACCGCTCCGTCACGTGGTGATCACCCCGCCGTAGCCCGCCCGGAACACGAGTACGCCACGATGCGCCGTGTTCCCAGCCGTCCGACGAGAGTGGACCCGCCCGTGCTCAAGAAGTCCCGCCCCACCGCAACCGCCACCCGCACGATCACGTTCTGGCTGCCGACGACCGCGCTCGACGGTGCGACCAGCGTGGTCGGCACGTTCAACGGCTGGACGCCCGG
>NZ_JBFUHU010000144.1:0-9023 GCF_056402235.1 Cellulomonas sp. P4_B5_2 | reverse complement strand
GGTTGACGTAGGGATACAGCGTGACGTTCTGCGCCCCCGGTGTCGGCGGCTGCGCCTCGACGCCGAGGTTGGCCTGCATGCGGCCGAACTCGTCGAACGTGGTCGCGTTCATCTCGTCGTGGATGGCCTTGGGCTGGAGCGTGACCGACGACTTGGTCGCCTGGGCGCGCAACGTGTTGAACCCGAAGGCCGTCGTGTCGTTGATGCGGACGAGGCCGTCGCACTTCTGCAGCGGCGAGCCCTTGGCGTTGCAGTTGCTGCTCGCCGCGAACGTCGAGCCGTAGGCGCTGTTGTACGCGGCCTGGCCGACGATCACCGGGTGCTGCCCGGACTCGAACACGCCGGTGCCCTGGGCGTTGTGCTTGAACGCCGCCTGCAGCCGCGCGAGGTCGAAGGGTGCCGCCGGGGTGGTGGCCGCGATCTTCACCTGCATGACCGTCCGGGTGTTCGGGCCGTACCCGGGCATGATCGCCGGGGCGCCGACCGGGCTGAGGTCGGGTGCGCCGGTGTAGTAGTCGTACGACGGCACGCGAGCCGGGAAGGCGGCGGGAGCGTCGTTGTACAGGATGAGCGTGCTCCCCGCGAACTTCGAGAAGTCCACGATGACGTCCGCACGCTCGGCCGGTGCCAGCAGCAGCGAGTGCTTGTCCACGTTCCCGACGTCGAAGCGCGTCGGGTCGGTGATCCACGTCGTCGGCTGCTGCCCGTCGATCACGGCCGGGGCCGGCAGGAAGCCGCCCTCGCTCGCGATCTGCACCCAGTCCGGCCCCGCGGCGCTCGTGAGCGCGCCGACGGGCGTCGGGAAGACCGTGGGGTCGGTCTGCGCCGCCGCAAGCAGGTTCGAGTCGAGCGCCACCTCGGTGGTCCCGTCGCCCTGGGTCGGGTCGGCGAGGTACCACTGGAAGTTGAAGAACCTGTCGTTCGCCGCGTTGAGCACGCGCATCCGGTAGGTCTTCGGGTCCAGCGTGACCGTCGGGTAGGCCACCCCGTTCACGAGCGGGGTGTCGTTGAACTGCTCCATGCCCACCGAGATGTTCGGTATGCCGGGGATCAGCTCAGGCTCGCAGAACGGGTCCGTGTCGTACTGCCACGTCGACGGGACGTCCAGGTTGCAGGCGGGGTCGTAGTACGGGTTCGCGATCGGCCCGTACTTCGTGTCGGCAGCCGGTGGCCAGAACCACGGTCCGTACATCCAGCGCCCGTACGCGCTCATGCCCGACGGGTCGCCGGGGTTCTGCGCGGGCATGTAGACGTGGTGGTACCAGAAGCTCCCCTTGGTGCCCCACCGGGCGGTGTCCCACGTCGGGTCCTGTGCCGCGAGCTGCTCCGCTCCGGGCACGAAGGTCTTGTCCTGCACGATGAGCGGGATCGTGTCGCCGGCACCGGGGATCGTCCCGGCGTCGACCAGTGCGCGTTCCGTGGGGTCGCTGATCATGTACCCGGCGGCCTCGCCGGCGTAGACGTTCAGTCGGGTGATGCCCCACGAGTGGTCGTGGTAGAACATCAGCCGCGCGCTCTGCTGGTTGGTGTAGTAGAAGGTCTGGCAGCCGTCGTCGCCCGCCGTGCAGCCGGACGTCGCCATGTCGGGGACCTCGCTCACACTGACGCCCTGCGGCCACGCGGTCGACTCGCCGGCCGGCGTGATCCACTGGTGAGGCGTCCCGTCACTGATCCACGGCGTGATGCCACCGTGCAGGTGCAGGGTGGCGCGGTTGTCCGCGAAGCAGCTGTCCGGCTTGGGGTACTGCGAGCACTCCGGGTTGCGCACCGCGTCGAGCACCGTGCCCTGGTCGACCGGGTCGGCCATCGTCATCGGGCCCATCCCTGAGCCCATCAGGCTGCTGTCGGTCGGCAGGAACAGGTCACCGGCGGACCCGGTGGGCAGCAGGTTGCGGAAGACGATCCGCACCGGGCGGTCCTTGGTCGCGGCGATGATCGGGCCGAGGTACTGCGGACTCGTCACGGCGAGGTACTGCTGGCCGTTGGCGTCGGTCGCCGGCGCCGAGGTGCCGTCCAGCAGCTCGTTGACCAGCGGGAAGTGCTGGCTGACCGCTGCGTTGGCGGCGGTCTCGAGCTGCACGTAGCCGCGCACGAGCGAGGCCGGCAGGTCGGAGCTGAACGTCGACCGGTACTGGACCAGGCCGATGACGTACTCGTCGGCCACCTGCGTGCCGTACGTCGTGGCCTCGGGGACCGCGACCGGCAGGAACTTGGCGGACGGGTCGCTCGGGCAGCCTGCACCGGCCGGGTCGCACGGCAGCGGCAGCGCGTCCTGGAACTTGCGCATGCCGACCGTGAGGTAGCCGCTGCCCGGCTGGGTCACCGCGATGCCGGTGACGGCGCCGACGGACGTCCGTGCGCTCGCGGCCGCACCGGAGCCGGTGCCGTCGGGATCGCTCACCGTGACCGTCGGCGCGCTCGTGTAGTCGGCCCCGAGCTCGAGCGGGGTCACCGCCGAGAGGGCGAGCGTCGAGCTCACCTGGGCAGGCGTCGCCCCGGAGATCGGGTCGAAGATCGTGCCGTTGTGGATCGCGACCCCCGGCGCGCTGGTGTACCCGGAGCCGGGCTCGTCGACCACCACGGCGGTGATCACACCGGCTGCGTCCATGCCGTCGACTGCGTCGCCGTTGGCGATCATCGGCACGTGGCCCCTCGCCTGCGTGCCCTCAGGCACCGCGGGCAGGTCGAACTCGACGGTGGGCATCGTGTACCCCGCACCGCCGTCCGCGATGATCACGGCGTCGACGCCGCCTGCGGCCGTCGCGGTGGCACCCGTGCCGCCGCCGCCGTCGACCGTGACCGCGAAGGTCGTGTAGCCGGCACCGGGGTCGTCCACGACATACCGCGTCACGACACCGGTGCTCGCGATCGYCGCGACCGCCGCCGCGGTCCCGTCGCCGCCGGTGATGGTGACCTGGGGAACGGTCGTGTAGCCGCTGCCGGGTACGGTCACCTCGATGCTGGCGATCCCGCCGGAGACCGGGTCGACGGTCGCCGAACCCTCGGCGCCGACCCCGTCACCCGTGATCGACACGCTCGCCGTCGGGAGCGTGAAGGGGCTGTTGGCCCAGTTCGGCGACGGCCCGAAGTAGTGCGGCACCACGGACGAGTCGGTGGGGCCCGTCGGCAGTGCGGCAGGAAGCACGGACGAGGAACCGACCGCACCGCTCTGGCCTGCCGGAAGGATCATGGCGGCGACGACGACGGAGATCGAGACCGAGGCGAGCCCCGCACGGCGGGCGCCACGACGTCGATGCCGACTTGGGGACCCAGCTTGCGCGACCAGTTGCGATGACATGAGATTCCTTCCACCCGCCGGACTCCCGGGCCGTCTCGACCCGGGACCAGTGCCCACGCCTTCGTGGGCGAAGTGATCGACCGGGCGCACCGCTCTCCCGCCGATGGACGCTCTCGACACGCTGTTCAGCTCTTGCCAGAATTACCCGGCTTTGTCCGCATGCGGGCAGGGCCGAAGGTCCCGGGGTCGCACACCTCCGGGTCACCTGGTCGGGTCAGACCCGGACCTCCGCAGTCGCGCCAAGCCCTCCCAGGGCACGGAGAGCGGCGACTCCCACCGGCTCAGCGGCCAGGAGCGGGACGATCGCGCACCGGGCGACACCCTCTGCCCGCACGCGGGCGATCTGGTCCGTCTCGGCCGCGCCGCGGCGCCGCAGCAGCGGGTCGGTGGTGGAGGCTGCTGCCACGCAGTCGTTGATCACCCAGGCCCACGGGTGGATGCCCGCACGGTGAAGATCCTCGGCGAGCTCCTCAGCCTCGAGCACCGGGGTGGCTTCCGGCAGGGTGACGATGAGGATCTTGGTGTAGTCGGGGTCCTGCAGCCGCATCATCGGGGTGGTGAACGTCGCGGCGCTCGGGCCCATCTGCCGCACGACGTCCCGGTGGTAGGACCCGGTGGCGTCGAGGAGCAGCAGCGTGTGCCCGGTGGGCGCCGTGTCGATGACGACGAATCGGCGCCTGCCCTCGTTGACGACCTTGGAGAAGGCCTGGAACACGGCGATCTCCTCGGTGCACGGGGAACGCAGGTCCTCCTCCAGGCCGGCACGTCCCGCCTCGTCCAGGGAGGCGCCCCGGCGGGTCAGGACCGACTGGCGGTACCGCTCGGTCTCGACTGCAGGGTCGATCCGTGAGACCTCGAGGTTCGGGACCGCCCCTGCGAGGGTCTGCCCGAGGTGGGCCGCCGGATCGGTGGTGGTCAGGTGGACGGGCAGCCCGCGTTCGGCGAGTGCAACGGCGATGGCGGCGGCGATGGTGGTCTTGCCGACGCCACCCTTGCCCATCGTCATGATCAGGCCGTGCTCCTGGGTGGCGAGCTCGTCGATGAGCGCAGCGAGCGGGTCGACTCCCGTCGGCACGAGGTCATGCGGCTCGGGGAGCCGGATGGACGACAGGTCGTCCGGCGCGAAGAGGTGCGCGAGCGCGTTGAGGCCCACCATGTTCTCGCCCTTGAGGGACAGCACGTCCCGGGGCAGTGCGGCGAGGTCCGGGGGCAGGGCCGCGAGGACGGCCTGCTCGCGCTCGTGGACGGCGGTGGCCAGCGCGTCGCCGGAGAGCGGGACGGGCATGACCGCGTTGATCACGAGGTGTTGGTGGTGCAGCCCGAGGGCGGCTAGCTCGTGATGCGTGCGCTGGACCTCCGCGACCGCCGCCTGGTGAGCCCGGGTCACCAGGACGAGACGGGTGCGACGCGAGTCGGCGAGGGCCGCGACGGCGGCGGCGTAGACCGTGCGCTGGCGGTCGAGACCGGCCAGCGGTCCGAGGCAGGAGGCGTCGCCCTTGCCCTCCTCGAGGAAGTCGGTCCAGGACGCCGGGAGCTGCAGGAGCCGGATGGTGTGCCCGGTCGGCGCGGTGTCGAAGACGACGTGGTCGTACTCGGCGGCCGCGTCCTCGGTGAGCAGCGCCGTGAACTCGTTGAACGAGGCGATCTCGGTGGTGCACGCACCCGCCAGCTGCTCCTCGATGAGCGCGACGTCGGCGGCGGGCAGGATGCCACGGACCGGACCGACGATCCGCTCCCGGTAGGCGGCCGTGGCCTGCTCCGGGTTGATCTCCAGAGCCCAGAGCCCGAGGACCGCAGGAACGGGCGTGATCGTGTTGCCGATGCTCAGCCCGAACACCTGCCCCACGTTCGATGCGGGGTCGGTGCTGACCAGCAGGACGGACCTGCCCGTGCGGGCCAGCGCGATCGCGGCGGCGCAGGCGATGGAGGTCTTGCCCACCCCGCCCTTGCCGGTCAGGAACAGCAATCGCGGGGCGCCGACCAGGAATCGCGGCAGGGTCGGGTCGGTCAGCACGACCCACCGCCGCCGCAGCACCCACCCGTGGAACCCGCCATCGGCAGGAGGGTGCCGACCGGCGCGGCCGCGCTCGGGGCGGCCCAGCGCGCCAGCTCGGCGCGACTGGGGTAGCGGCCTGCCATGGCGATGGTCCCGTCGACCAGGACCAGAGGGAGGCCCTCCGAGCCGGACACCCGCAGGAAGTCCAGCACGGCGGGCGTGCCGGCGAACTCGCCCGGCTCGCCGGCCAGGTTGAAGCGCGAGACCGCGACACCCTGGTCCCGCAGCCAGTCGAGGTCGGCCGAGAACGTCACCAGCTCCTGCGGGACGTTCGGCCCGCACACGCCGGTGCTGCAGCACAGTGCCGGTTCGAAGACTGCGATGGTGCTCATCTGCCACGACCTCCCAGGAATCGCATCGACGGCCGTCGATATCGACCAGTGTCGATCCGTGGACGTCGTCGACAACGTGACCTTCGTCCTGCGCCCGACCCCCGCCAGGCTCTGGGACCCAAGTTCACGCGCTCCCGCCGACCCGGCCGCGGGAACAGGTCTCCATCGGTTCTTCATCGTCCGTGAGCAGAACGTGGATCGGCGTCCCCGACGGTGTGGTGAGCGCCGGACCGTCCGGCGCGTTGAGTGAAGGAGCGTGCACATGACCGCCACCGCACCCGCTGCCACCCGGAGGTCGGTACCGTCAGGCATGAGCATCGTCGATCACCTGTCGCCGCTGTTCGGCAGCCGGCAGGGCACCAACCGCCTGCGCCTGATGCCGACCGACGACTACGAGGCCTCCGACGCGACCGCGTCGGTCGGGGCGACGGCAGCCCGCTTCGTGTCGATCGCGTACACCTGGTCCGACGGCGACGCCCCGCAGGACGGTCTCCTGCTGATCGGCGGAGACGCGACCACGGAGGGCGGCGCCCACGCCGTGTGGGTGGACTCCTGGCACACGGGACCGACCTGGATGACCTTCACCGGCGGCGTCGACGACGCCGGCGTGCTGCGGCTCGAGGGCTCCTACCCCGCAGAGTCCGGACCGGACTGGGGCTGGCACATCCACGTCCGGCCGCAGGACGAGGCGATCACCATGCACAACGTCGTGCCCGGGCACGACCCGTACCAGGTCGTCGAGCTCACGCTTCACCGCACCGACGAGTGATCCCCGGCCGGACACCACGTGGTGCCGACCGGGGATCGTCGCGGGACGACGCCTCTCAGCTGATCTTGCGCCGGTACACGGCCATGGACCAGACGTAAGCCAGCACGAGGATGCCGACGCACCAGGCCAGCGCGATCCAGATGTCGCTGCCGACGGGCTGCCCGGCGAACAGGTTCTGGAGGGTGTCGACGATCGAGGTGACCGGCTGGTTCTCTGCGAACCACCGCACCGGACCGGGCATGGTCTCCGTCGGGACGAAGGCCGAGCTGATGAACGGCAGGAAGATCAGCGGGTACGAGAACCCGGCGGCACCGTCCACGGACTTCGCCGACAGGCCCGCGACGACGGCGAGCCAGGTGAGCGCCAGCGTGAAGAGCGCGAGGATCCCGCCGACGGTGAGCCAKGCCAGCACGTCCGCCGAGGTGCGGAACCYCATGAGCAGGCCCACGAGCACGATGATGACGACCGTGATCGCGTTCGACACGAGCGAGGTCAGCACGTGCGCCCAGAGCACGGCCGAGCGCGTGATCGGCATCGAGTGGAACCGCTCGAAGATGCCGCTCTGCAGGTCGGTGAAGAGCCGGACCGCGGTGTAGGCGATCCCGGACGCGATCGCGATCAGCAGGATCCCCGGCAACAGGTAGTTGACGTAGTTGTCGGTGTCCGTCTGGATGGCGCCGCCGAACACGTACACGAACAGCACCATGATGGCGATGGGCGTCACGGCGGTCGTGATGATCGTGTCCACGCTGCGGGTGATGTGACGGATGGAACGGCCCGTGAGAAGGGTCGTGTCCCCGACGAAGCTCGTGCTCATGACTGGTCCTTCCTGGCCGTCGTGTCCTTGCTCCCGCTGCCGACCAGCGCGAGGAAGATCTCCTCGAGCGTCGGCTGCTTCTCGACGTACTCGACCGTCGCCGGCGGCAGGAGCTGCTTGAGCTCGGCGAGGGAGCCGTTGGCGATGATGCGGCCCTCGTGGAGGATCGCGATCCGGTCGGCCAGCTGCTCGGCCTCGTCGAGGTACTGCGTGGTGAGCAGGACGGTGGTGCCCTGCGTGGCGAGCTCCTGGATCACCTTCCACACCTCGAGACGAGCCTCGGGGTCGAGCCCCGTGGTCGGTTCGTCGAGGAAGATCACCTTTGGCTTCCCGATCAGGCTCATCGCGATGTCGAGCCTGCGGCGCATGCCTCCCGAGTACGTGGCCACCCGACGCGATGCCGCGTCGGTGAGGTCGAACCGGGCCAGCAGGTCGTCGGCCACCTGTCCGGGTGCGTCGACGCGTCGCAGCCGGGCGACGAGCACCAGGTTCTCCCGGCCCGACAGGATCTCGTCGACCGCGGCGAACTGGCCGGTGAGGCTGATGGACTCACGGACCCGCAACGGGTCCGTCGTGACGTCGAAGCCGTTGACCGCGGCGGTGCCGGCGTCCGGCTTCAGCAGCGTGGACAGGATCCGCACGATCGTCGTCTTGCCGGCTCCGTTGGACCCGAGCAGCGCGAAGATGCTGCCGGGCGCTACGTCGAAGTCGACGCCCCGCAGGACGTGCAGCTCGCCGTAGGACTTCTCCAGGCTCTGGAGGCGGATCGCGGGTCCGCGATCCTGGGTGCTGGACATGTGTGTCGTTCCCCTCTTCTGGTGTGGTCCGTGCTCAGCGGGCGCGCTGGACGGTGATGTTCCCGGACCGGGTACGGGCCCGGATCGCGACGGACTCCTCGGACTCCGCGGGCGCGCGGTCGGCCTCGAGGTGGTTGCGCACGTGCCCGTCCTTCGAGGACAGGTCGAGCCAGGCGGGGACGCCCTCCCGGACGCCGACGGTGACCTGCCCGTAACCGCTCTCGACCTGGATGGCGCCGGCGGAGACCTCGTCCAGCCGGATGGCGCCGTACGCGGTCTTCGCCGTGACCGAGGCGAGAGCGCGGGTGATCTCCAGGTCGCCGTAGGAGAGCTTGGCGTCGAGCTCCCCGCCGGACTCACCGACGTGGACGGAGCCGTGGGACGCCTTGAGGATCGCGTCCCCGCTGACCGTGCCCAGTCGGATCTGACCGTGGTCGGCCGTGATCTCCACCCCGCCCTGCGCGGCACCCACCGTGACGCCGCCGTGGCCGGCGCGCAGCCACAGGTCACCGGTGGTGTCGAGGTCCGCTCCGCCGGACGACGCCTTGATCCGGGTGGCGCCGAGGCGGCCGGTCGTGCGGACGTCGCCGCCCGAGATCTCGGCCGTGAGGCGCGACCCGGTCGGCAGCTCGACCACGACGTCGACCGAGTCGAAGGGACCGGGGCCGATCCAGCTGAGGCGGGGCTTCGGGCCGGTGATCGTGAGCCGCTGGCCGTCGAAGTCGACCTTGGTGTCCTCGACTCCCCGGCGGTCGACCGACTTGGCCGGGTTGGTGGCCTTCACGGTCACGACGGTGTCGGTGCGGTCGCCGGCGACGACGACGATCTCGCCGACCGGCAGCTTGACGGCGAGGTCGATCGGGCCGGGGGTGCTGAAGGTGGGCATGCTGGCGCCTTCCTGGATCTGGGTGTGTTCGTCCGGCCCCGCGGGTCCGCGTGGCTGGTGGGTCGGAG
>NZ_JBFUHU010000143.1:0-9114 GCF_056402235.1 Cellulomonas sp. P4_B5_2 | reverse complement strand
GCTCCCGACGCAGCGGGGCCCACGGCTCCGCTCCGACCAGCCGGCCCCGCAGCACCCGGGGGTCGACGCCGAACGCGGTCGCGCACCCGATCGGCGTCGCGACCACGCCGACGCACCACGTCTCGCCGAGGGGCCGGTTGAGCATCGGCTGGTCGTCGGGACCCAGCAGGAACCCGGTCCGCGCGAGGTGCACGTCGCCGGTCCCGTTGCGCGCCACCTGCGCGATCGGTGCACCCAGCACGAGTCCCAGGACGGCCGACCCCGTCGGCGCCACCCGCTCGGCCGGGGCACGCAACCGCCCGCGGGCGTACCAGATGCTCGCCACGTACCGCCCGAGCGTGCCGGTGGGCTCGTGGGTGACGTAGGTGAACGCGTCGGTCACCCGACGATCGTCCCGCAAAGGAGTGTCGGAGGTCGGTGCAAGGGTGACAACCTGCCCGCGAGAGAACCCAGCGCCACCGACCTGCAAGGAGTCAGGCATGTCTCACCCCCTCAGCTCCCGCGTCACCGGCCCCGTGCTGACCCCGGACCGCGAGGGGTTTGCCGACGAGGTCGCCGCCCACAACCGCGCGATCGTCCATACGCCCGACGTCGCGGTCGGTGCCACGAGCACGCAGGACGTTGCCGAGACCGTGCGCTGGGCCACCGAGCAGGGCGTGCCGGTCCACGTGCTGGCCACGGGCCACGGCTCCACCACGCCCGTGACCTCCGGCGTCCTGCTCACCACCCGCCGCCTCGACGGGGTCGAGGTCGACCCGGGCACCCGCGTCGCGACGATCGGAGCCGGCGCCCGCTGGACCGACGTCATCCCCGCGGCCGACGCGCACGGCCTGGTGCCGATCGCCGGCGCCTCGGCCAGCGTGGGCGTGGTCGGCTACCTCCTCGGCGGTGGGCTCGGCCCGTTCGCCCGCAGCCACGGGTTCAGCTCGGACCTTCTCGAGTCGCTCACCGTCGTCACGGGGACGGGTGAGGTGGTCGAGGCGTCCGCCGACGAGCACCCGGACCTCTTCTGGGCGCTCCGGGGCGGCAAGACCGGCCTCGGCGTGGTGACGCAGGTGCGTCTGCGGCTGGTCGCCATGCCCGCGCTCTACGCCGGCACCCTGTTCTTCGGCGCCGAGCACATCGACACCGCCCTGCGCGGCTGGCTGGCGTGGACGCCCACCGCGGACGCCGACACGACCACCAGCGCGGCGATCGTCCGCTTCCCCCCGCTCGAGGTCATCCCGCCGTTCCTGCGTGGGCGCACGGTCCTGCTCCTGCGCGTGGCCCGCCCGGGCGACGAGGCGGCGGGCACGGCGGCCGCCGCGCCCCTGCGCGCTCTCGCGCCGGCGTTCATGGACACGGTCGGCGTGCTCCCGGCGGCCCGAGCGGCCGAGATCCACAACGACCCGGGGCAGCCGGGTCCCGGCTGGGTGCGCGGCATGCTGCTCGACCGCGCCGACGACGGGCTGGCCGGCGCGTGGCTCGGGCTCGTGGGTGCCGACGCGTCGACCCCGTTCATGGCCGCGGAGCTGCGGCACGTCGCGGGGGCCACCGGCGAGGACGTGCCGGGCGGATCGGCCGTGTCCGGGCGCGGGTCGGCGTTCGTCGTGTCGGTCGCGAGCGGCGATCCGAGCCGGTTCGCCGAGCTGCCGGCCGCTGCGGACGCGATCACCGAGGCGTTGGCCCCGTGGGCATCGACCGAGGTCAACCCCAACTTCTGCGGCACCGGGACGGCCGTCTGGGCGCCGGCGACGGCCGACCGCCTGACGCAGGTGCGCCGGACATATGACCCAGACAGGGTGGTTGCGTGACCCCGTCTGGGGAGGAGTGGTGAAGGCTGCACCGTTCCCGCCCGCCGGGTGACCCGGTGGTGACACGCTCTCGGAGCGTCGTGCGGACGAGTCAGCCGGTGCATCAGCAGGAAGCGGCGCGATGCCGCGCGACGAGGGGACAGCATGTCGTTCGCAGGTGAACGCGCAGTGGCCGGTCGGCGGCTCGTGGGCGGCGGGATCGCCCTCGTGATCGCGGCGGCCGGCCTGACCGGCTGCTCGTCGGAGCCCCCCGACCCGACGAGCGCGACCGAGGCGCTCGCGGCTGCGCTCACCTCGGGCGACTTCAGCAAGGCACCGTTCGCCGGCGGGACCGCCGACGTCACCGCGGCGACGGAGCTCCGCACCAGCGCCTACGAGGGTCTCGCCCCGTGGGAACCCACCGTGACGGTCGTCTCGACGACCGTGGACGACAAGGACGAGGACGTCGCCACGGCGACCCTGGGGTTCACGTGGGACGTCGACGAGAGCGACTCCGACTGGACGTACGAGACGCACGCGAAGCTCGCCCGCGACGACGAGGACGTCTGGCACGTCACCTGGTCGCCCGCGCTGCTCGCGCCGGACCTGGTCGCGGGAGAGGTGCTCGGCGTGCAGCGCTCCCGCGCCGAGCGCGCCAACGTGCTGGGCGCCAACGGTTCCGTCATCGTCGAGCCGCGCCGCGTGCACCGGGTCGGGATCGACAAGACGCGCATCGCCGCCCCCGAGCAGGACGCCGCGGCGCGCGAGCTGGCGCGGCAGCTGGGCGTCGACGCCGAGGCCTACGCCGCCAAGGTGCTCGGTGCCGGCGAGAAGGCCTTCGTCGAGGCGATCACCATCCGCGACGGCGACACCGGCTACGACATCCCGGCGCTCGTCGGGCTGCCCGGCGTGATCGAGGTCCCGGACACGCTGCCGCTCGCCCCCACGCGCCAGTTCGCCCGGCCGATCCTCGGGACGGTCGGACCCGCGACGGCCGAGATCATCGAGAAGTCGGACGGCGCCGTGTCCGCCGGGGACCTGGCAGGGCTGTCCGGGCTGCAGCGCCAGTACGACGCCCAGCTGCGCGGCCTGCCGGGACTGACCATCACCGCAGCGCAGGCCGACGGCGCTGCTCCGCGGCAGCTGTACGCCGTCGAGGCGACTCCGGGCACCCCGCTGACGACCACGCTCGACGTCCGGCTGCAGGAGGCGGCCGAGTCCATCGTCGCCACCGTCGGGCCCGCCAACGCGATCGTCGCCCTCCGCCCCTCCACCGGGGACGTGCTCGCCGCCGCCAGCGGGGTGGGTGGCGAGGGCATGTCCACCGCCACGCTCGGCCAGTTCGCCCCCGGCTCGACCTTCAAGGTGGTCAGCGCGCTCGCCCTGCTGCGGTCGGGGCTCACGGCGGACAGTGACACCACCTGCCCGGCCAGCGTCTCCGTGGACGGGCGCTCGTTCTCCAACTTCCCCGAGTACCCCACCGACAAGCTCGGCACCATCCCGCTGCGGACAGCCTTCGCGTACTCGTGCAACACGGCCTTCATCTCGGCGCGCGACCAGGCGAACCAGGACGCGCTCATCGACGCAGCCGGATCGCTCGGGCTGGACCCGAACGCGACGCTCGGCTTCCCCGGGTTCCTCGGGGACGTCCCCGCCGACTCCGACGGCACCGACCACGCCGCGTCGATGATCGGCCAGGGCCGCGTGCTGGCGTCGCCGCTGGGCATGGCCACGGTCGCCGCCTCGGTGGCGAAGGGGTCGACGGTGGTGCCGCGTCTTGTGGTCCTGGCCGAGGGCGTCGAGAGCCCGGCCGCCACCGACTCGGCCGAGCCGAGCGAGACGTCCGCGCCCGCTGCCCCGCTGACCGCCGACGAGGCCGCCACCCTGAAGCAGCTGATGCGCGGCGTGGTGACGGAGGGGGGCGCGACGTTCCTGCAGGACGTGCCCGGCGACGAGGTGGCGGCCAAGACCGGTACCGCGCAGTTCGGTGAGGCCGGCAACCTGCAGAACCACGTGTGGATGATCGCGATCCAGGGGGACCTCGCGGTGGCGGTGTTCGTCGACGTGGGCGAGTACGGGTCGACCACCRCCGGTCCGCTGCTGGAGCAGTTCCTGCGGGCGGCGCAGGGGTAATCCCGGGACCGGGGAGGCCGCGGTCGACACAATGACTGCGTGTTCCTCACCCTGACGTCGACGGCCGACTCCGCGAGCGACCTGGGCTTTCTCCTGCACAAGCACCCCGACCGCGTGCAGACGTTCGACCTGTCCGTGGGCAAGGCGCACGTGTTCTACCCGGAGGCCTCCGACGAGCGCTGCACGGTCGCGCTGCTGCTCGAGGTGGATCCGGTGGAGCTGGTGCGCGGCGGGCGGTTCGGAGACGGGTTCGCGCTCGCCGCCTACGTGAACGACCGGCCGTACGCGGCGAGCTCGCTGCTGGCGGTCGCGCTCGGGCGCGTGTTCCGCTCGGCGATGGCGGGCACGTGCGCTGCGCGACCGGATCTCGTCGGCGTCGCGCTGCCCCTGGAGATCCACGTGCCGGCCGTGCCCGACGAGGGCGATCCCGCGCTGGTGGCGCGGCTGTTCGAGCCGCTCGGGTGGCAGGTGTCGGCCGGGGTCGGCCCGCTGGATCCCGCGGTGCCGGCATGGGGTGACTCGCCGTACGCGGACGTGCGACTGACGGGGACGTTCACGGTGGCGGACGCGCTGCGCCACCTCTACGTGCTGCTGCCGGCGCTGGACGGCGGGAAGCACTACTGGGTCGGTCCCGACGAGGTCGACAAGCTGGTGCGCAGCGCCGGGGAGTGGCTGGGCGACCACCCGGCGCGGGACTGGATCCTGCGGAGGTCGCTGGCCCACCGACGGGAGTACGTGGCGGAGGCGGTGGAGCGGCTGGGCGTGGTCGACGACGCGGGCTCGGCGCTGGGCGTCGTCGACGAGCCGGTCGCGACCGACGTGCGCCCGCTCTCCGAGGTCCGGCGCGAGGTCGTCCTGGCCGAGCTGCGGGCGGCGCGTGCCGCGTCGGTCGTCGACCTGGGCTGCGGCGAGGGCGCGCTGCTGCGCGAGCTGCTGGCGGACCCGGCGTTCACGCGGGTGGTCGGCGCGGACGTGTCGCACCGGGCGCTGCGGCGCGCGGCCGAGCGGCTGGGTCTGGACCGGATGCCCGACACGGTCCGCGCGCGGCTGACCCTGCTGCAGACGTCCGTGACGTACCGGGACGCGCGGCTGGCAGGCGCCGACGCGGTCGTGCTCATGGAGGTCGTCGAGCACGTGGACCTGGACCGGCTGCCGTCGCTGGAGCGGACCGTGTTCGGGGACGCCCGCCCGCGGACCGTCATCGTCACCACCCCGAACGAGGAGTTCAACGTGCGCTACCCCACCCTGCACTCGGGGACGATGCGCCACACGGACCACCGGTTCGAGTGGACGCGCGCGCAGGGCGAGGCGTGGGCGGCGGCCGTGTGCGAGGCGTACGGGTACACGTTCCGCGCGGGTGCCGTCGGTGACGTCGACCCCGACGTGGGGCCGCCGACGCAGCTGCTCGTCTTCACGCTCGGAGCGGCGGCGTGAGCGCGCTGGAGATCCCGGAGCTGTCGCTGGTGGCGCTGGTCGGCGCGTCGGGTTCGGGCAAGTCGACGTTCGCCGCCGAACGGTTCGGGCGGTACGAGGTGGTGTCCAGCGACGCCTGCCGCGCCATGGTGGCCGACGACGAGACCGACCAGGACGCCACCAAGGACGCGTTCGAGGTGCTGTCGTTCGTCGTCGGCAAGCGCCTGGACCGCGGGCGCCTCACGGTGGTGGACGCCACGAACGCGCAGCGCGACGCCCGCAAGCACGTGGTCGAGCTGGCCCGCGCGCACGACGTCCTGCCGGTCGCGATCGTGCTGGACCTGCCCGAGGACGTGTGCCTGGAGCGCAACCGGGGCCGGGGTGGGCGGGCGCTGCCGGAGCGCGTGGTGAAGCGCCAGCGCGACCTGGTCCGCCGCGCGGTCAGCGGCCTGGCCCGCGAGGGGTTCCGGCAGGTGCACGTGCTGCGCACGGTCGAGGACGTCGAGGCGGCGACCGTCACCCGGACGCGCCTGCATACCGACCTGCGCGACGAGCACGGTCCGTTCGACGTCATCGGCGACGTGCACGGCTGTCGGTCCGAGCTGGAGACGCTGCTGGAGAAGCTCGGCTACGTGCTGGTGCGCGACGACGCCGGGCGACCGGTCGACGCCGTGCACCCGGAGGGCCGGAAGGTCGTCTTCCTCGGCGACCTGGTCGACCGTGGCCCGGACACCCCGGGCGTGCTGCGGCTGGCCATGGGGATGACCGCGGCGGGTCACGCGCTCGCGGTGCCGGGCAACCACGAGCACAAGCTCGTGCGCGCGCTGGACGGTCGGAACGTGACGGTCAGCCACGGGCTCGAGACGTCGCTCGCCCAGCTGGCCGCCGAGGGCGGGGAGCTCTCCGCGCAGGTGCGGGCGTGGGCGGACGGGCTGGTCTCGCACCTGGTGCTCGACGACGGGCGGCTCGTCGTCGCCCATGCCGGGCTCAAGGAGGCGTACCACGGGCGCGCGTCGGGGCGGGTCCGCAGCTTCGCCCTCTACGGGGACACCACGGGGGAGACCGACGAGTTCGGCCTGCCGGTGCGCTATCCCTGGGCCGACGAGTACCGCGGTCGCGCCATGGTCTTGTACGGGCACACGCCGACCCCGGTCCCGCAGTGGGTCAACAACACGATGTGCCTGGACACGGGGGTGGTGTTCGGGGGGCACCTGACCGCGCTGCGGTACCCGTCGAAGGAGCTCGTGCAGGTGCCGGCCGAGGAGGTCTGGTACGAGCCGGCGCGGCCGTTCCTGGTCCCCGCCGCGGTCCGGCCGGACGACGTGCTCGACATCGAGGACGTGCTCGGGCGACGGTCGGTGGAGACCCGGCACCACGGACGCGTCACGATCGGCGAGGAGAACGCGGTCGCCGCGCTCGAGGTGATGAGCCGGTACGCGCTGCACCCGCGCTGGGTGCCGTACCTCCCGCCGACGATGGCGCCGGTCGCGACCTCCCCGCTGCCGGGCGTGCTCGAGCACCCGGCGGAGGCGTTCTCGGCGTTCGCCGCCTCGGGGGTGCAGCACGTGATCTGCGAGGAGAAGCACATGGGCTCGCGGGCGACCGTGCTCGTGTGCCGGGACGGGTTCCGCTGGTCGGGTGCTCCGGACGGCGAGACGGGGGCGGTGTGGACGAGGACCGGGCGGGCGTTCTTCGACCGGCCGCTGACCGAGGTGTTCCTGTCGGGCGTCCGCGCCGCGGTCACCGCCGCCGGGCTCTGGGACGAGCTGGCCACCGACTGGCTGCTGCTGGACGGTGAGCTGCTGCCCTGGTCGCTCAAGGCCGGACCGCTGCTGCGCGAGCAGTACGCGGCGACCGGCGCGGCCGCGAGGGCGATGCTGCCCGGCGCGGTCGGCGCGCTGGAGGTCGCCGCGTCGAGGGGCCTCGACGTGGGACCCCTGCTGGACCGCACGCGCCGGCGGGTGGTCGACGCCGACGCCTTCGTCGACGCGTGCCGCCGCTACGTCTGGCCGACCGACGGGCTCGAGGGTGTTCAGCTGGCACCGTTCCAGGTGCTCGCCGCCGAGGGGGCCACGTTCCACGACCGCGACCACGGGTGGCACCTCGGGGTGATCGACCGGCTGGTGGACGCCGACCCCGTGCTCCTGCGGCGGACGGGCCGCCTGGAGGTGGACGTCGCCGAGCCGCAGGCCGGGATCGACTGGTGGGAGGAGCTCACCGCGGCCGGTGGCGAGGGGATGGTCGTCAAGCCGTTCGCCAACCTCGTGCACGGCCGGCGGGGGCTGGTGCAGCCGGGGCTGAAGGTCCGCGGCCGGGAGTACCTGCGGATCATCTACGGGCCGGAGTACACCCAGCACCTGGACCGGTTGAAGGTCCGGTCGCTCGGGCGCAAGCGGGGGCTGGCGCTGCGGGAGTACGCGCTCGGGCTGGAGTCGCTGGACCGGCTGGTCGCCGGCGAGCCGCTGTGGCGCGTGCACGAGCCCGTGTTCGCGGTGCTGGCCCTGGAGTCGGAGCCGGTGGACCCGCGGCTGTGAGAGCGTCGGACGCATGAGTGACGAGGACACCCGCACCCAGTACGAGCGCATGGTCGCCGGCGACTGGTACGAGGCCGACGCCCAGATCCACGAGCTGACCAGCGCCGCGCAGGCGCGCGCGGAGCGGTTCGCGCAGGCCGTGAAGGACGGTGCCGACGACGCCGTCGACCGGCTGCGCGAGCTGCTGGGCTCGCTGGGCGAGGACACGTGGATCCGCCCGCCGCTGTACGTCGACTACGGCGTGCACCTGCACGTGGGCGCGCGGACCTTCGCCAACTTCGGCCTGGTCGCGCTCGACGTGGCCCCCATCCACATCGGCGACGACGTGCAGATCGGCCCCAACGTCCAGCTCCTCACCCCGATCCACCCGGTGGACCCGGAGCCGCGCCGGAACAAGCTCGAGGCCGCCAAGCCGATCACGATCGGCAACAACGTCTGGCTCGGCGGCGGGGCCGTCGTGTGCCCGGGCGTGACCATCGGCGACAACACGGTGGTCGGCGCCGGGGCGGTCGTCACCAAGGACCTGCCCGCCAACGTGGTCGCGGTCGGCAACCCCGCACGCGTGATCAAGGAGATCTGATGACTGAGAGCGCCGTCGGCGTCATGCTCCCGCGGGACCTTCCCGCGCACCGGTTCCGTACGTACGCACAGCGCGCCGAGACGCTGGGGTTCGACGAGCTCTGGGTGGTGGAGGACTGCTTCTTCCGCGGCGGTGTCGCCCAGGCCGCGGCAGCCCTCGCGATGACCGAGCGCATCCGGGTCGGCATCGGCATCCTGCCCGCCGCGGTGCGCAACGCGGCGTTCACCGCGATGGAGGTCGGGACCCTGGCGGAGCTGTTCCCCGGGCGGATCGACGTGGGCATCGGGCACGGGATGCGCGGCTGGATGCGGCAGGTCGGCGCGTGGCCGGCGAGCCCGCTGACGATGCTGGGTGAGCACCTGGACGCGGTGCGCTCGGTGCTGGGCGGCTCCCTGACCAGCACCGACGGCCGGTACGTGACGCTGGACGGCGTGCAGCTCGAGTCCGTCCCGCGGGCGCCGCGGATCCTGGCGGGGGTCCGCGGACCGAAGTCGCTCGCCCTCGCGGGCAGGRCCGCCGATGGGACGATCCTCGCCGAGCCGGTCACGCCCGAGTACGTCACCGACGCGCTCCGGCACATCGCGCCCACCCGCGAGCACCGGATCGTGGCGTACTGCGTCGCGGTGGTCGACGACTCCTCGGCCACCGCCCGCGACGCCGCCCGGCCCGCGCTGGAGTGGAT
>NZ_JBFUHU010000142.1:0-9123 GCF_056402235.1 Cellulomonas sp. P4_B5_2 | reverse complement strand
CGGCGACCCCCGACGGACCGGTGACGTCCGGACCGAGGCCTGCGCTGCCGGACGACACCGCCCCGGCGGGGACCCCGACGGCCACGGCCGGGGGAGCGACGAGCTCCCCGGACGCGATCTTGGCCTGGACCTCGGGGTCGTCGTCCAGGTCCTTCCACATCCGGTTGACCACGAGGGACGTGACGATGATGCCGATCACGCACGCCGGGATCGTGATGGCGAGGATCTGGGTCAGCCCCAGGTTGTACGGCTCGACGTCCGTCAACGTCAGCATGGCGGCCATCGCCGCCGAGACGGGCGAGGCCGCGAGCGCGATGCCCGACTGCACCACGGTGACGGTCAGCGGGCGGGAGGGTCGGATGTGGTTCTTGTAGGAGACGTCGTAGATCACCGGCAGCAGCGGATAGATGATGTTGCTGGTCCCGGCGCCCACGGAGAACGCGAAGGCGGTCAGCGGTGCGATGAGGGTGATCTGCTTCGGGCGCCGCTCGATGACCCGCGCCGCGACGCTGACCATCCAGTCGATCCCTCCGGCGGCCTGCATCAGGGCGGCGCTCGTGACGACGGCGAGGATGATCGCCATCGCGGCGGCGGGTGGCTCGCCCGGCGCCTCGCCGAAGACGAAGACCAGGATGAACGTGCCCAGGCCGCCCCAGAGCCCGACGCCGACACCGCCGGCCCGGGTGCCCATSACGATGGCGCCGAGCACCACCAGGGCCTCGAGTACGAAGCTCACGCTCATGCCGATTCCTCCGTCCCAGTCCCCCGCGCGGTCATCCGGTGGTGCACTGCGTGTCGAGCGACTCCGCCAGGGCTCCGAAGGCGTCCCGCACGTCGTCGACCGCCGCCGACAGCAGCGGCGCCGCGGTGTCCTGAGCCTCCGAGCCCGCGGCGAGCTGGAGGTCGTCGACGGCCGTGCGGAGCCGGGAGGCCGCGGCGTCGAGGCGGTCCTCGGAGAGCGCCTCGAGCTGGTTCAGCTGCGCCTTCGCGGCGACCGCCTTGGCGGCCACGCTCGCGGACGCACCCTCGGTCTGCGCCAGCTCACGCAGGTCGTCGACGGTGGCGGTGAGCGCGGCGTARCTCACGCAGGGGTCCTGGTCGGCCGGGTCGGCGCACCCGGCGACGGTCGCGGTCGCGACGACGACGAGACCGAGCCAGGCGGCGGGCCGCCTCATCGGGGGGCTCCGGTGACGATCGCCAGGAGCACCCGGCAGGCGAGGACCATGTCGTCGACGGCGATGTGCTCGGAGGTCGCGTGCTCGTCGACCATCCCGGTCGGCAGCGCGACGCAGGGGATGCCCTTGGCGTTGAAGAAGTTCCCGTCGGTCCCGCCGCCGGACTTGCGCGGGACCACGTCGAGGCCGACCGAACGGATCGCGGCGGCCGCCTCGCGGTAGGGCACGGCGTCCTCGTCGATCTTGTAGGTCTGGTAGATGGTCTCGACGCCGAAGTCGACGGTTGCGCCGTGGCGGTCGGCGGCCAGCTGGGACGCGTAGCGCATCGCCTGGAGCTGACGGTCGAGCTTGCCCTGGTCGTGGCTGCGCGCCATCCCCTCGAGGACGGCCGTGCCGGGCACGATGTTGCGGGCCTCCCCGCCCGTGAACGTCCCGATGTTCGCGACCGTCTCCTCGTCGATCCGTCCCAGCGGCATCCCCGCGACCGCCTCCGCRGCGACCTGCACGGCATTGATGCCCTTCTCCGGCTCGACGCCGGCGTGGGCCTTCCTGCCGACGAAGGTGATCGTCAGGTAGACGGACGTGGGCGACCAGTAGGTGATCGAGCCCATGGCTCCGGCGGTGTCCAGCACGAACCCGTGGCTCGCCTCCAGCAGCCCCACGTCGAGCTGCCGGGAGCCGACCAGCCCGCGCTCCTCGCCGACCGTGACGACGAACTCGATGGTGGGCACGGTGTCGTCGGGGTGCTCGCGCAGGAGCGTCAGGACCTCCAGGCAGCCGGCGATCCCCGACTTGTCGTCGGCACCGAGGATCGTCGAGCCGTCGGTCCGGACGACGCCGTCGGCCACGATCGGAACGATGCCGCGATCGGTCCCCGCGGTGTCCATGTGTGTCGAGACGAGGATCGTGCGGTCGGGGTCTCCCGGGCGGACGGCGACGAGGTTGCCGACGTGGTCTCGCCGGACGGCACATCCCAGATCCGTGAAGCGGGCTTCCAGGTCGTGTCCGATCAGCTCTTCCTGACCCGTGGGACTGTCGATCGCGACCAGGTCGAGGAACGTGCGCAGGAGTCGCTCCCGATCGACGCCGTCGCGCAGCACCGTAGCCATGTCGCGAGGATGGCAGCCGCCCGGGTAGGTGGTCCCCATCCTCGACCGGGTGGGGCGCACCACGGACGCGCCGCGGACGTCGATGCTGGTCATCGACCGACATGTCCGCAATGATCGAGTTCGAGCGATTGCTCAGGCTGGTCAAGGGGGGGGTCCCGTGACGCGCAGCGGATCGGGCGGGCGCCTCCCCGCCGACGCAGCGACCTCGTTCTATGGGTCGCGGCTCCATGCACCCCCGAACCCGGCCCGCTACCTGCGACGGCCGCGCCTGGTCGAGCTCCTCGATCAGGCGACGTCTGCGCCCATCACCGTGGTGGTGGCTCCTGCGGGGTCGGGCAAGACGTCGTTGCTGGCCGACTGGCTCTCGTCGGCCGCCGTCCCGACCGCGTGGGTGTCCGTCGACGAGACGGACCGGGACGGCGGGCAGCTCTGGGCCGGCGTCACGGTCGCGCTCGGCGAGCTCGTCGACGGGCCGACGGCCGGTGTGCGAGGCGCTCGTCGTCCTGGCTCGCCGGCTGCGGCGGTGGCCGCGCTCCTCTCGGGGCTGGAGCAGGCGGAGCATCCCGACGCGGCCGTGCTGATCATCGACGACGTCCACCTGGTCGACGACGACGAGGGCATCGTCCGGTCCATGGCGATGTTCCTCACGTCCGTCCCCGCGTGGCTCCACGTCGTGCTGCTCTCGCGGCGCACGCCGAAGCTGCCCATCGACCGGCTCCGCGTCCGCGGGCAGCTGTCGGAGGTCCAGTTCGCCGAGCTCCGGTTCTCTCCCGAGGAGGCCGGGTGCATGCTCGCCCGCCTCGACGCCTCGCTGGACCAGGACGAGGTCGGCGAGGTGGTCGATCGAGCCGGGGGCTGGGCCGCGGGTCTCCAGCTCTCGGCGCTCGCGTCGCGGTCGGACAGGGCGCAGCCCGCGGCGATGCCTCGGGCCGACACGCGGGGGCTCCTCTTCGCCGACTACGTGTGGCGTGAGGTGCTGGGAGCCGAGCGTCCCGACGTCGTCGGCGTCCTCCTGGACACCTGCGTCGCCAAGCGGGCCGACGCCTCCCTGGCCACCGCGCTGACCGGGCGCAGCGATGCCGGCGAGCTCCTGCTGGAGGCCGAGGCGCGCGGCCTGTTCGTCAC
This sequence comes from Cellulomonas sp. P4_B5_2, assembly GCF_056402235.1. Lineage (NCBI taxonomy): Bacteria > Bacillati > Actinomycetota > Actinomycetes > Micrococcales > Cellulomonadaceae > Cellulomonas > Cellulomonas sp. P4_B5_2. The sequence continues at coordinate 5,714 of NZ_JBFUHU010000142.1, read as the reverse complement.
CAGGCTCGGCCCGTCCGGCTGGTTCGAGGTGCACTCGGTGGTCCGGGACGAGCTCCTCGCCGAGGCGGCACGCCGGTCGCCGCAGCGCGTGGCCGATCAGCACGCGCGTGCCGCGCGATGGTTCGAAGATGCCGGCGAGGTGGCCACGGCCCTCGAGCACTGGATCCTCGCCGGCCGGCCACGCGACGCGCTGCGGCTGCTCGCGGGCCGGGTCGAGGAGCTCTACGACTCCGGGCGCGAGGCGACGATCGCACGCACCCTGGCTCAGATCCCGCTCAATCTCGCCTCGACGGACCTGCAGGCCCTGATCGAGTTCGCCTGGTGCCACCTGCTCGTGGACAAGCACCGGTTCCTCGAGACCGTCCGGGCGGGCGAGGGCAGGGGGCACCTCGGCGTGGAGGCTCGCACGCAGACCGGGCGGCTGACGATGCTGCAGTCCGTCGCCGCCACGGTGACCGGCGACTGGAGCAGGAGCCGTGAGCTGACGGCGGAGTCGATGGCGCTGCTGGGGGAGGACGTCCGCACCGACGAGCTGGGGCGGTTCGGCTGGAACCTGCTCGCGCGCGAGGTCGCGCTGAGCGAACGGTGGGACGACGGCTCCGGCCAGCTGGAGCAGATCCGGCTGGAGCTCGGTGCGGACCCGGAGCGTCGGCTCAGGTACGAGGGCATCCACGCGCTGGGCGAGGCGCTCGCGGGACGTCCGCTGGACGCGTTGYGCATCGCCGCCGGCGTCCGGGACGTCGTCGCGGTGGGCTCGATGACGATCCTGTCCGCCGAGCTCGGCATCGCCGAGGCCCTCGCTCACCGCGAGCTCGGAGACCGAGCCCGAGCGCTGACCGAGCTGACGTCCTCCTCCCCACCGTGGCGCGACCCGGTCACGCACGCGCAGTGCCTCGCGATGCTCCAGCTGACCGAGCTGCGGCTCGACGACGGCGACGTCGCGGCTGCCGACGAGTGCTTCGAACGCGCCCACGAGTTCGTGCGCAGCGAGTTCGCGGGACCGGGTGGCCTGACGTGGTTGGCCCGGACGGGGACCGTCCTCTGCCTCGCCTCCGGCCGGATCGCTGAGGCCCAGATCTGGGCCGAGCGCGTGGACGACCGGTTCTGGGGTGGGGTGGGGCTCGCCCGCGTGCGGCTCGCGGAGGGCGGTCGGGCCGAGGCGGAGGCGCTGCTCGACCAGGTGGCGCCACGCTGCCCGCGCCACGAGGTGGTGCGGGATCTGCTGCGCGCCCGGGCCGCGGGATCCCATCCGCTCGCCCTGGAGTGGGCAGCACGCGCGATCGCGCTGGCGACCAGCGTGGGGCTCGTGCAGACGGTCGCGTCCGAGGGCGCCGAGGTCCTCGACCTGCTCGAGGTCCAGGCCGTCGTGGCACCTCAGGTGTGGCTCGACCGGGTGCGGAGGGCCGCCTCACCGCACGCGACGACCGTCGTGGACCCCAGCCCGCCGGGAGAGCACCTCACCGAGCGCGAGCTCGGCGTCCTGCGGATGCTGCCGAGCCGGCTGACGCTCCCCGAGATCGCCGACGAGCTGTACATCAGCGTAAACACGCTGAAGTTCCACCTCAGGGTCATCTACCGCAAACTGGGTGTCGGCTCCCGGCTCGAGGCGGCCGACATCGCCCGGCACCTCCACAGCGAGAGCAGATCGCGGGTGAGCGGGGGCGCGCACGGGCGCTGACGGTCGCGTTCACCCCGTGCAGGGTGGTGCCAGCCCACCTGCCACCACCCGACGATGACACGGTGATCTCCCTCCTCCGCCCCGGGACGAGTCGATGAGCGACGCGGCCGGCCGGCGCCCGGCGCACGAGGCACCCGACGCAGACCTGGTCGAGTACCTCGTGATCGTGGTCCCGGACCTCGGGGCGTTGGACCGACTGGTCCCGGCCCTCGGAGAGCTCGTCGAGGCCTCGGCGATCCGGATCATCGATCTCGTCTGCGTCACCCGGAACGAGCACGGTGGTGGGTTGACGGTGCTCGAGCTCGAGGACGTCGAGAGCCTGGCGGGTCTCCGCGACGTCGAGGGACAGGTCGGAGGACTGCTCAGCGCCCACGACATCGCGACCGCGTCGCTGGCGGTCGGCCCTGGCTCGTCCGCGGTGGTGCTCCTGATCGAGGGTCGGTGGGCGGCACGGCTCTCGTCGGCCGCCCGGCTCGCCGGTGGGCGCATCGTGGGAGGCGAGCGGATCGCCCGGCGGCGTGTCGAGGCGGCGCTGGCACCCGAGGCGCACTCTCGCGGCACGGACCGGTGAGCACAGATGCACCGAGTTCCCGGCTCGCGTACCGAGCACCCCGACCTGCTCAACCGCACCCGGCCGGCGAACCCACCGGAGGACCCGTGGGCGGCGCTRCTCGTCGATCCGGCCGCTCAGCTGGCCGAGCTCGCCGACCTGGTCGAGCGCGGCCTCGCCACCCCGGAGGAGTTCGAGAGTCAGCGCAGGAAGGTCTTCGGAGACAGTGAACGGCTCGACCACCCGCACCACGACCACGACGAGTGAGAGGTTCGACCATGAGTGAGCACCGCAGCGGCTTTGCCGTCGGCGTGACTGTCTTTGCCGCGACGATGTTGATGGTGACCGGTGTCTTCCAGGCCATCCAGGGGCTGGTGGCGCTCTTCGACGACACGTTCTACGTCGTCGGCCAGGAGTGGATCTTCTCGTTCGACGTCACGACGTGGGGGTGGGTCCACCTGCTCGTGGGCATCCTCGTGGCCGCGGCCGGCGTCTTCGTCCTCGGCGGGGCGGTGTGGGCACGCACCGTCGGCGTGGCCGTGGCGTGCCTCAGTGCGGTCGTCAACTTCGCGTGGCTCCCGTACTACCCCGTGTGGGCGGTCGTGATCATCGCGATCGACGTCTTCGTGATCTGGGCGCTGACCGTCCACGGCCGTGACGTCGTCAGCTGAGCACGGCCGCGCGACCCGGCTGGCGCGCCTCGCGGCAGTCGTCGGGGCCGCGTGCCTCGTGGCGGCTGCGAGCGGGTGCACGGCCGAGTCGCCGGTCGCCGCGGCGCAGGCGAACGTCGCCGAGAAGCAGGAGGCACTGGCTGACGCCCAGGCGAACGCGGCCGACGCCTCGGCGGCGTTCTGCACCGCGAGCGCCACCTACCTCACCGCGCTCGACCGGTACGGCGACGTGCTCCACGACACGGCGCCGACCGTCGGCGACGTCAAGGATGCCGGCAGCGACCTCACGAAGCCGGCGGAGAAGACCCGGGACGCGGCCCAGGACGCGGTCGACGCGCGCGAGGCCGTCGCCGCTGCCGAGGACGAGCTCGCCGACGCGCAGGACACGCTCGCGACCGCCCAGGCCGTGGCCGCGAACCAGCCACCCCCGACGCCCACCGACGACCCGTCGAGCAGCGCTCCGTCGCAGCCGCCGGCGACCGTGCTCCGCGTCCAGCAGGCGGAGACTGAGTTCGCGACCGCGCAGGCGGGCATCACGGACCAGACCCCGCTGAGGGAGGCCGCCGAGCAGTTCAACGCCGCGGCGGTCGCCCTGGAGATGGCCTGGCTCCAGCTCGTCGCCCAGTCCGGATGTCTCACGGACGACCAGCAGGCCGACGCCGCGTCCGCGGCGAGCGCCTACACCGCGGCACTCCAGCAGTCGCTGACCGACACCGGGTACTACGCGGGAGCGGTCGACGGCATCTACGGACCCGAGACGGCCGCGGCGGTCGCGGCGCTGCAGGAAGCGAACGGGCTGCCGCAGACCGGCACCCTGGACCGGGCGACGGATGCAGCTCTCCAGGCCGCACTGGAGGCCAAGGGTGGCGCGGCGGCGGACGAGTCGTTGGCGTCGACGGCCGCACTTCAGCAGACGCTCAAGCTCGTGGGCTACTGGGACGGTCCCGTGGACGGCGAGTGGACCGACGAGCTCACCGCCGCGCTCGGCGCCGCGCAGACGACCCTCGGCGTCCCGGTGACCGGGACGGTCGACGCTGCCACGGTCGCTGCGTTCCAGGCCGCACTCGCGACCGCCCGAGAGCCGGAACCACCGGCAGAGACGCCGGAGCCGACGGAGTCGGCGACCGGCTGACGCGGYCCGCGGCCGGGATCACGTGGCGGCGGGATCCCGGTCCGGGTCGACGGTCGCGGGGGCGAACCGGTGGGCGAGCTCCTCCGACCCGCGTGCGAGGAGCGTCACGTCGGCTCCCACGAGGACGAAGGAGGCGCCGGCCTCGACGTACGAGCGTGCCAGGGCCGGGTCGAACGCGTTGACCCCGACCGGCTTGCCCTCGGCGCGCAAGGCCTCGAACGTGCGGTGGACGGCGGCGACGACGTCCGGGTGACCCTGCTGACCGAGCAGCCCCATCGAGGCGGCGAGGTCGGACGGCCCGACGAAGACGCCGTCCACGCCGTCCACGGCGGCGATCGCTCCGGCCGCGGCAACACCCTCGGCCGTCTCGATCTGCACGAACAGCGACACGTGCTGGTCGGCGTCCGCGAGGTATCCCTCGACCCGGTTCCACCGTGCCGAGCGGGAGAGCGCCGAACCGACGCCCCGACGCCCGCGGGGTGGGTAGCGCACGGCCTCGACGGCCGCCCGCGCCTCCTGCGCCGAGGACACCATCGGCACGAGGAGGTTCTGCGCCCCGAGGTCCAGGACCTGCTTGATCGTGACGACGTCGCCGACCGAGACCCGCACCATCGGGGTCACCGGGTAGGCGGCGACCGCCTGGAGCTGCGCGAGCACGGATTCCAGCCCGTTCGGCGAGTGCTCCATGTCGACGAGCAGCCAGTCCAGCCCGGAGCCTGCGCAGATCTCCGCGACGAGCGGGCTGCCCGTGCACACCCACATGCCGGCGAGCGGTCGCTCCGYCGTCTCGAGGGCGTCGCGGAACGTCGGTGTCAGACGAAGCGGCATGTGATCGTCCCCAGGTTGCGGTAGTCGGCCAGCACGGTGTCGCCCGGCTGCACCCAGATCGGACGGGTGAACGAGCCCGCGAGCACGAGGTCCCCGGCGTCGAGCCGGTCTCCGTGCTGGGCCAGCTTGTTCGCCAGCCAGGCCACGCCCAGGGCAGGGTGACCCAGCACCGCTCCCGCGACGCCGGACTCCTCGATGCTCTCGTTCCGGTGCAGCATCGCAGCCACCCAGCGCAGGTCCACGTCGTCGGGGCGGACCGGCGTGCCGCCGAGGACCATCGCGCCCATCGCGGCGTTGTCGCTGATCGTGTCGACGATCGTGCGGCCCGCGAGCTCGATGCGCGACGACAGGATCTCCAGGGCCGGCACCACGTACTCGGTGGCCCGCAGGACGTCGAAGATCGTCACGTCAGGTCCCTCGAGGCGGTCGGCCAGGCGGAATGCCAGCTCGACCTCGATGCGGACGTTCGAGAACCGGCCGTGCTCGATCACCGAGCCGTTCTCGTAGACCATGTCGGCGAAGATCGCCCCGTAGTCGGGCTCGTCGATCCCCGTCGCCGCCTGCATGACCTTCGACGTCAGGCCGATCTTGCGGCCGACGGGTCGCCGACCGGCCGCCACCGCCCGGCGACGCCACTCGCCCTGCACCGCGTACGCGTCGTCGACCGTCATGCCGGGGTGGCGCGCGGTGAGGAGCGGGACGGTGGTCCGGTCCCGCTCGGCGGCGGCCAGCTCGTCGGCGATCGCCGCGACGGTCTCGGCGGGCAGCAGGCCGGTCACAGCTGGTGCCCGAGCTTGTACTCGCCCTGCTTCCAGCTCGGGAGCTCGTCGGGAGCGTCCCCCTTGCGGGTGTACG
>NZ_JBFUHU010000141.1:0-9195 GCF_056402235.1 Cellulomonas sp. P4_B5_2 | reverse complement strand
GCCATCAGTGAGTCCTCTTCTTCATGTCGCAGTTCGTCGTCGTCACAGCTTCAGACCGCCCTCGCGAGCGCCGTCGGCCACCGCAGCGACACGGCCGTGGTACTTGTTGCCGCCGCGGTCGAAGACCACAGCGTCAAGGCCGGCAGCCTTCGCACGCTCGGCGATGAGCTCGCCGACCTTGCGGGCCTTGGCGGTCTTGTCGTCGTTCGAGCTGCGCAGGTCGGCCTCGAGGGTCGATGCGGAGACGATCGTCTGACCGATGCCGTCGTCCACGACCTGCGCCGAGATGTGCCGGGCGGACCGGGTCACGACGAGACGGGGACGCACGGCCGAGCCGGCGACCTTCTTGCGAAGGCGCAGGTGGCGGCGCTGGCGGGCAACACGCTTGCCCTTGCCGAGGATCTTGAGAGCCATGATTACTTACCGGCCTTTCCGACCTTGCGGCGCACGTTCTCGCCCGCGTACCGGACGCCCTTGCCCTTGTACGGCTCGGGCTTGCGGATCTTGCGGATGTTTGCGGCGACCTCGCCCACCTGCTGCTTGTCGATGCCCTGCACCGAGAAGCGGGTGGGTGCCTCGACGACGAAGGTGATGCCCTCCGGCGGGTTGACCGTGACCGCGTGGCTGAAGCCGAGCGCGAACTCGAGGTCCGCACCCTTCGCGGTCACGCGGTAACCGGTGCCGACGATCTCGAGCTTCTTGACGTAGCCCTCCGTCACACCGATGACCAGGTTGGCCAGCAGCGTGCGGGTGAGGCCGTGCAGCGAGCGCGAGGCGCGCTCGTCGTCGGGGCGGGTGACCACGAGGGCACCTGCCTCGTCGCGCGCGACCTCGATGGGTGCGGCGACCGTGTGCGTCAGGGTGCCCTTGGGGCCCTTGACCGTCACGACGGCACCGTTGATGTCGACATCCACGCCGGTGGGGACCGGGACGGGGACTCTGCCGATTCGGGACATGGCTAGCTCCTTTCCGTCTCGGACTTACCAGACGTAGGCGAGGACTTCCCCACCCACGCCCTTCTTGGCGGCCTGCTTGTCGGTGAGGAGACCGGAGGACGTGGACAGGATCGCCACGCCCAGGCCGCCGAGCACCTTGGGCAGGTTGGTCGACTTGGCGTACACGCGCAGGCCCGGCTTGGACACGCGCTTCACGCCGGCGAGCGCACGCTCGCGGTTGGGGCCGTACTTGAGCTCGATGATGAGGTTCTTGCCGACGACGGCGTCCTCAACCTTCCAGCCCGTGATGTAGCCCTCCGCCTGGAGGATCTCCGCGATGTGCGACTTCAGCTTCGAGAACGGGATCAGCACGGTGTCGTGGTGAGCCGAGTTCGCGTTACGCAGCCGCGTGAGCAGGTCTGCGATGGGGTCGGTCATGGTCATGGGGCTTCCGCCCTTCCTCGCCGGGGTATCCCGCCCTTGTGGGGGCTGGACCTACCGACGTTCGTGGTGCGTGGGTTACCAGCTGCTCTTGGTGACGCCGGGGAGCTCGCCGCGGTGGGCCATCTCGCGCACGCAGATTCGGCACAGGCCGAACTTGCGGTACACCGAGTGGGGCCGGCCGCAACGCTGGCAGCGCGTGTAGCCACGCACTGCGAACTTCGGCTTGGCAGCAGCCTTGTTCTTGAGGGCAGTCTTCGCCATGGTCAGATCTCCTTGAACGGGAAGCCGAGGAGCTTGAGGAAAGCGCGACCCTCGTCGTCGGTGTCGGCCGTCGTGACGACCGTGATGTCCATGCCGCGGACCCGATCGATCTTGTCCTGGTCGATCTCGTGGAACACGGACTGCTCCACGAGGCCGAAGGTGTAGTTGCCGTGACCGTCGAACTGCTGCGGCGAGAGGCCACGGAAGTCACGGATGCGCGGCAGCGCGGTGGAGAGCAGGCGGTCCAGGAACTCCCAGGCACGGTCGCCACGCAGGGTGACGTGGGCGCCGATGGGCATTCCCTCACGCAGCTTGAACTGCGCGATCGACTTGCGAGCCTTGGTGACCTGCGGCTTCTGACCCGTGATCTGGGTCAGGTCGCGGATCGCGCCCTCGATGAGCTTGGAGTCCTTGGCGGCCTCGCCGACGCCCATGTTCACGACGACCTTCACCAGGCGCGCGACCTGGTTGATGTTCTCGTGCGAGAACTGCTCGAAGAGAGCGGTGCGGATCTCGTCGTTGTACTTGGACTTCAGACGCGGGAGCGCCGGAGCCGTGAGAGTGGTCTCGGTCATCAGATGTCCTTACCGGAGCGCTTGGCGACGCGGACCCGAACGGTGCGGGTACGGCCGTCGCGCTCGACCTGCTCGGTGCGGTAGCCGACCCGGGTGCCCTTCTTGGTCTCCGGGTCCACGAGCATCACGTTGCTGATGTGGATGGGGGCCTCGACGGTCTCGATGCCGCCGGTGCGCGTGCCGCGCTGCGTCTGGCCGGCCTTCACGTGCTTCTGCACGCGCTGGACGCCCTCGACGACGATCCGCTGCGACTCGACGAGAACCTCGAGGACGCGACCGGTGCTGCCCTTGTCGCGGCCCGAGATGACGAGGACGAGGTCGCCCTTCTTGATCTTCGCCATGGTCAGAGCACCTCCGGTGCCAGCGAGATGATCTTCATGAACTTCTTGTCGCGCAGCTCGCGGCCCACCGGGCCGAAGATGCGCGTACCACGGGGCTCCCCGTCGTTCTTGAGGATCACTGCGGCGTTCTCGTCGAACTTGATGTACGAACCGTCCGGACGGCGGCGCTCCTTGCGGGTGCGCACGATGACAGCCTTGACGACGTCGCCCTTCTTGACGTTGCCGCCGGGGATGGCGTCCTTGACGGTGGCGACGATGACGTCACCGATGCCTGCGTAGCGACGGCCGGAGCCGCCGAGCACACGGATGCAAAGGATCTCCTTCGCACCAGTGTTGTCGGCGACACGAAGTCGCGACTCCTGCTGGATCATTACCTACTCCTGTCGTCTGGCGGGTTCTCGCGCCGGGTTGGCCCGAGCCTGGCCGAACGGATAGTTGCCGTGATGCACACGTCGCGCCGGGTGGTGTCCAGGACGTCCACCCGGCGCCCGTGGGCAACTGGGGGTGGTGCTGCTTACTTGGCCTTCTCGAGGACCTCGACCAGGCGCCACCGCTTGGTGGCGCTCAGCGGCCGGGTCTCCATGATGACCACGAGGTCGCCCACGCCCGCCGAGCCCAGCTCGTCGTGCGCCTTGACCTTGCTCGTCCGCCGGATGACCTTGCCGTAGAGCGGGTGCTTGACCCGGTCCTCGACCTCGACCACGACGGTCTTCTCCATCTTGTCGCTGACCACGTAGCCGCGGCGCGTCTTGCGGTCGCCGCGCTTCGCGGCGACAGCGGTCGTCTTCTCGTTCGTCTCGTCGCTCATCAGTCTCACTCGCTCGCGCTCGGGGCAGTACGGATGCCGAGCTCGCGCTCACGCAGGATCGTGTAGATCCGCGCGATGTCGCGGCGAACGGCCTTGAGACGCCCGTGGCTCTCGAGCTGGCCCGTCGCGGACTGGAAGCGGAGGTTGAACAGCTCCTCCTTGGACTTCTTCAGCTCGGCGACAAGCTTCTCGTCGTCGAAGGTGTCCAGCTCGCTGGGAGCCAGTTCCTTGGTGCCGATAGTCATCAGTTACCACCCTCGCGAACCACAAAACGTGTCTTCATCGGGAGCTTGTGCTGCGCGCGGCGCATGGCCTCGCGAGCCAGGGGCTCCGGGACGCCGGCGAGCTCGAAGAGAACTCGGCCGGGCTTGACGTTGGCGATCCACCACTCCGGCGAACCCTTGCCGGAACCCATGCGGGTCTCGGCAGGCTTCTTGGTGAGGGGACGGTCCGGGTAGATGTTGATCCAGACCTTCCCTCCACGCTTGATGTGGCGGGTCATGGCGATACGAGCAGCCTCGATCTGCCGGTTGGTGACGTAGGCGGGCTCGAGAGCCTGGATGCCGTAGTCACCGAAGGAGATCGCGGTACCACCGGTCGCGGCGCCGGAGCGCCCCGGGTGGTGCTGCTTGCGGTGCTTCAACCTGCGCGGGATCAGCATGCTCAGGCCTCCGTTCCGGTCTCAGCAGCCGGGGCCTCCGCCGGAGCGGCGGCAGCCTCGGTCGCCTCAGGAGCGTCTGCACGGTCGCGACGAGGAGCGGCGGCACGGGGGCCACGGTCGCTGCGCTCGCCACGGTCCGTCCGCGGGCCACGAGCCGGGCGCGGGGCCTGGGTCGCCTGCTCGCGAGCAAACTCCTTCTCGGTCATGTCGCCCTTGTAGACCCACACCTTGACGCCGATGCGCCCGAAGGTGGTGCGAGCCTCGAAGAAGCCGTAGTCGATGTTCGCGCGGAGCGTGTGCAGGGGCACACGGCCCTCGCGGTAGAACTCCGTGCGGCTCATCTCCGCGCCACCGAGGCGGCCGGAGACCTGCACGCGGATGCCCTTGGCACCGGCGCGCTGGGCCGACTGGATGCCCTTGCGCATGGCGCGGCGGAACGAGACGCGGCTCGCCAGCTGCTCGGCGATGCCTTGGGCGACCAGCTGAGCCTCGATCTCGGCGTTCTTGACCTCGAGGATGTTCAGCTGCACCTGCTTGCCCGTGAGCTTCTCGAGCTCGCCGCGGATGCGGTCGGCCTCCGCGCCACGACGCCCGATGACGATGCCCGGGCGGGCGGTGTGGATGTCGACGCGGACGCGGTCACGCGTGCGCTCGATCTCGACCTTGGCGATGCCGGCACGCTCGAGGCCCGTGGCCATGAGCTTGCGGATCTTGACGTCCTCGCCCACGTAGTCGCGGTAGCGCTGACCCGGCTTGGTCGAGTCGGCGAACCAACGCGACCGGTGGTCGGTGGTGATGCCCAGGCGGTACCCGAGCGGGTTGACTTTCTGTCCCACTATCGGGCCCGTCCCTTCGTCTCGCGCTCAGCGACGACCACGGTGATGTGGCTCGTCCGCTTGAGGATCTGGCTGGCCCGACCCTGCGCTCGCGGACGGAACCGCTTGAGCGTCGGACCCTCGTCGACGAACACCTCGGAGATGTAGAGGTCCGCCTCGTCGAGACGCTCGTTGCTGCGCTTGGCAGCCTCACGAGCGTTCGCGATCGCGCTCTCCACAACCTTGAGCACCGTCTCCCCCGCGGCCTGCGGTGCGAACTTCAGCACCGCCACAGCCTCGCCGGCCTGCTTGCCACGGATGAGGTCCACGACGCGCCGGGCCTTCTGGGGCGTGACGCGGACGAACCGCGCCTTCGCCTTGGCTTCCATTGCTGTCCTGCCTTCTTGTCTCTGCCGGTTAAGGGCGTCGCCTGGCTGACCCGGGGGTCAGCGGCGACGACCCTTCCGGTCGTCCTTCTCGTGGCCGCGGAACGTCCGCGTCGGGGCGAACTCGCCGAGCTTGTGCCCGACCATCGCCTCCGTCACGAACACCGGGGTGTGCTTGCGTCCGTCGTGCACCGCGAACGTGTGGCCGAGGAAGTCCGGCGTGATGACCGAACGGCGCGACCACGTCTTGATGACGTTCTTCGTGCCGGCGGTGTTCTGGACGTCGACCTTCTTCTGCAGGTGACCGTCGACGAACGGGCCCTTCTTCAGGCTACGTGGCATCTCAGGCTCCTATCAGCGCTTGTTCTTGCCGGTGCGCCGACGGCGCACGATGAGCTTGTCGCTCGGCTTGTTCGGACGGCGGGTACGGCCCTCGGCCTGGCCCCACGGGCTGACGGGGTGACGTCCACCGGACGTCTTGCCCTCGCCACCACCGTGCGGGTGGTCGAYCGGGTTCATGGCGACACCACGGACGGTCGGGCGCTTGCCCTTCCAGCGCATRCGGCCGGCCTTGCCCCAGTTGATGTTCGACTGCTCGGCGTTGCCCACCTCGCCGACCGTGGCGCGGCAGCGCAGGTCGACGTTGCGGATCTCACCGGACGGCATGCGCAGCTGGGCGTAGGGGCCGTCCTTGGCGACGAGCTGCACGGACGCACCAGCCGAGCGGGCGATCTTCGCACCGCCACCGGGCCGCAGCTCGATGGCGTGGATGACCGTACCGGTCGGGATGTTGCGCAGCGGCAGGTTGTTGCCSGGCTTGATGTCGGCGCCGGGGCCGTTCTCGATGCGGTCGCCCTGCGACAGCTTGTTCGGCGCGATGATGTAGCGCTTCTCGCCGTCCGCGTAGTGCAGGAGCGCGATGCGGGCGGTGCGGTTGGGGTCGTACTCGATGTGAGCGACCTTGGCCGGCACGCCGTCCTTGTCATGACGACGGAAGTCGATGACGCGGTATGCACGCTTGTGACCGCCACCCTGGTGGCGCGTGGTGATGCGACCCGTGGAGTTGCGGCCGCCCGTCTTGTGGAGGGGACGGACGAGCGACTTCTCCGGCGTGGATCGCGTRATCTCGACGAAGTCGGCGACGCTGGAGCCGCGACGGCCCGGCGTGGTCGGCTTGTACTTACGAATACCCATGAGTTCTCAGTCCTTCGCTCAGCCGACCGGACCGCCGAAGATGTCGATCGTTCCCTCGCGGAGGGTGACGATCGCACGCTTCGTGTCCTTGCGGCGGCCGATGCCGAAACGGGTCCGACGGGCCTTGCCCTGCCGGTTCGCGGTGTTGACCGAGTCGACCTTGACGCCGAAGACCTGCTCGACGGCAATCTTGATCTCGGTCTTGTTGGCCCGCGGGTCGACGAGGAAGGTGTACTTCCCCTCGTCGAGCAGGCCGTAGCTCTTCTCGGAGACGACCGGCGCGATCAGGATGTCGCGCGGGTTCTTGCCGATGTCGGTCACTTCGTCTCCTCCTCGGACTCGGAGGACGTGGCCACAGCGGAGGCACCCTTGACGGGGCCCGCCAGGAACGCGTCGAGCGCGCCCTGCGTGAACACGACGTCGTCCGAGATCAGGACGTCGTAGGTGTTGAGCTGGTCAGAGACCAGCAGGTGCACCCGCTCGACGTTCCGCAGCGACTTCCACGTGATCTCGTCCTGACGCTCGACGACGACCAGGACGTGCTTGCGCCCCGACAGGTTGTCGAGCACGGCGAGCGCGGACTTGGTCGAGGGCGCGGTGCCCGGGGCGAAGCCCGAGACGACGTGCACGCGACCGGCACGAGCGCGGTCCGAGAGAGCACCGCGGAGCGCCGCGGCCTTCATCTTCTTGGGGGTGCGCTGCGAGTAGTCACGCGGGGTGGGGCCGTGGACGACGCCACCACCGGCGAACTGCGGAGCACGCGTCGAACCCTGACGGGCGCGGCCGGTGCCCTTCTGCTTGTACGGCTTGCGCCCACCACCGCGCACCTCGCCACGAGACTTCGTGTCGTGGGTGCCCTGGCGAGCCGCCGCGAGCTGCGCGACGACGACCTGGTGGATCAGCGGGATGTTGGTCTGCACGTCGAAGACGTCCGCGGGCAGGTCGGCCGAGCCGGCCTTCTTGCCCTCGGAGTCGACCACGTCGACAGTCAGCGTGTCACTCATGGTCACGCCCCCTTCACAGCGGAACGCACGACCACGACGCCACCCTTGGGGCCGGGGACGGCACCCTTGACGAGGATGAAACCCCGCTCGACGTCGACGGCGTGCACGGTCAGGTTCTGGGTGGTCTGGCGGTCCACGCCCATGCGACCGGCCATCTTGATGCCCTTGAACACGCGCGACGGCGTCGAAGCGCCACCGATCGAGCCGGGCTTGYGGTGGTTGCGGTGCGCACCGTGCGAGGCGCCGACGCCGTGGAAGCCGTGACGCTTCATGACACCGGCGGTGCCCTTGCCCTTGGTGGTGCCGATGACGTCCACGAGCGAGCCGGCCTCGAAGAGGGCGGCCGTGAGCTCCTGGCCGAGCGTGAACTCGGAGGCGTTCGGCGTACGGATCTCGGCCACGTGCCGGCGGGGGGTGACCCCGGCCTTCTCGAAGTGGCCCTTCAGCGGCTTGGTGACCTTGCGCGGGTCGATCTGGCCGTGGGCCAGCTGGACCGCGGCGTAGCCGTCAGCATCGGCGGAGCGCACCTGGGTCACGACGTTCGTCCCGACAGCGACGACGGTGACCGGGACGAGACGACCGTTGTCGTCCCACACCTGGGTCATGCCGAGCTTCGTGCCGAGGAGAGCCGTGACTGCGCGCTCGTTCTGCTGGGTAACCATAGAAATCAGTTCCTTCCCAGCGTCAGAGCTTGATCTCGATGTTCACGTCCGCAGGCAGGTCGAGACGCATGAGCGAGTCGACGGCCTTCGGCGTGGGATCGATGATGTCGATGAGCCGCTTGTGAGTACGCATCTCGAAGTGCTCGCGGCTGTCCTTGTACTTGTGGGGCGACCGGATGACGCAGAACACGTTCTTCTCCGTCGGCAGCGGCACCGGACCCACGACCGACGCACCAGCGCGAGTCACCGTGTCGACGATCTTGCGCGCCGAGCTGTCGATGACTTCGTGGTCGTAGGACTTGAGCCTGATGCGGATCTTCTGTCCCGCCATGGCGCTTCTACTTCCCTCTGTTTGGAACCGGCCCGTCCGACCCCCGCACTCGGGCGTGTCGCTAGGCGCGACACACCGTTGCGCTGCGTACCGTGTCCGGCACGAGATCGGTGGTTGTTGTCGGGCGTCAACCACCGGGTGATCCCGGGGTCCAGACGCCTTCCACGTGTGTGAGCCCTGTCGTGTGCTGCGCGCGCGAACGCGCCGCCCTCAACTAGGCAACCTGAACAGTGTGCCAGAGTGCGCCCGGGAACTCCAATCGCCTCCGTCACACCCGCGGGCTCGTCCCGCGTGATCTCCCCCACAACCCCGACCGCCGGCGCTACCGTTCGGCCATGCCTCGACTGTCCGGACGCGCCCTCGGGATCGGAGTCGCCGTCCTGGTGCTCGCCAGCTGCACCTCCGCCCCGGCCCGACCGTCCTCCGCCGTCTCTCCAGGGACGTCCACCGCAGCCACGCCGTCGGCTCCCGCACCATCCCCGACAGCCACGCAGAGCATGGCCGCCCCGACTCCGACGCTCTCCCCCACCCCGGCGCCGACCCTCGCCCCCGGCGAGCTGTGCGACCCGGCCGACGGCTCGCCCGACTGCACGGATGCGACGGGAGAGGTCGAGGGCCCGTTCAGGTACATCGTGGGCTACGCCGACTGCGTCGAGGACTTCGGCCCCGAGCATGCGTACGGCCTGTGCACCGACCTCGACGGCGACGGGTACGCGGGCTACCCGGACTCGCACTGATCCATCACGACAGAAGGGCCCGGGAGCCGAAGCTCCCGGGC
>NZ_JBFUHU010000140.1:0-9229 GCF_056402235.1 Cellulomonas sp. P4_B5_2 | reverse complement strand
GTGGTGGCGCGCCGTAGGCGGAGTCAGGCTGGACTCTCAAGGGTGCGGAGATCGCCGATCCGGTGCCCCTGTGCGGCGGGATGCCCAGAGGAGAGGTGTGGCGGTGCAGCTCGACACGTCGTTTGACTTCCGCCGCGATGCTGGCGGCAAGGATCCTGACACGCACAGCCCCACCCTGCGCCGGTACCACCAAGCCTTGTGGAGCAAGCCGCTGCCGAACGGGTTGCTGTTCACACTCAAACCCACACGCACCGCCTACCTGCACCACCGCTCCGACCTCGGCGAGTTCTGGCTGTCCAGCGACTCCGTCATCCAGACGTTCACCAGGTGGGTCCGGCTCAAGCACATCACCGGGCAGCTCCCCCAAGAGTTGCACGATGAGTTCCAAGCGGTCGGGTACACGATCGGCGGGATGATGCTGTTCCCCGGCAACGTCGTCGACGGCAAGGTCACGATCAACGGAGCTCGCGGGTTCGTCCCCAAGATCGCCGACCGCATGGACCTGACTCTCGAGTGCATCCGCCGGCACTACCTCGGCCAGCCCAGCCCCCTTGAGGCGACCCTCGCCAGGTACGACGACTTCTTCGCGCTGTTCGGCACGTTCCGCGGATACGTCGACTTCTTCTTGCTGCAGGACCTCATCGACGCCGACTCGGGAGAGGTGCGGTACTTCATGGACTTCGATGACTTCGCGACGTCGTCCGTTCCCGCCGAAGTACCCACGTACCTCGAGTTCAGACGCCGCAGCATCGAGTTCGTCCGCGCGCGCAACCGGCGCATCGACGACCTGCGAGTCGACGCGGACCCGGGTGGCTGAAGTCGCACGGGTGGGCGAACCCGTGCACGACGCGTGTACGTGCACGTGCGCCTCCATAGAAGGCGGGAGCCCGAGAGAAGCCCCCGCCGCGAGCATCCGGCGGGCGCCCGGAGCGGGACAAGGATGGGCATGACGCGTCTGGCACCACGACAACGTGAGTTGTCGTCGCCGGGGGCGTCATCGGCCCGCTCTAGCTGGCATCGGTCCAAAGGCGACGTGTTGCCCTTCACCCTTCGCGTATGTGGATTCCCCTGAATGACACAACTGTCGAATTGGTCGAAAACCGACCGTCCTGCGGCGGAATATCGACGACACGCGTCGATGGCGACGTTGCGCGTGAACCCCGGCAGTAGCGTCCGCCGCCTGGCGCGAGCAAAGGAGCAAATGCATGGTTCAGGTCGGGTGGGCGGTCGGCGAGAAGATCCGCAGCGCGCTCCTCGCCGCATCGCGAAGCGTCACGTCGCAGCCCAGGCCAGGACCGCGAACATCCGTGCGCTCGCCCCGGCGGGCTCCCGGTGCCGCACCCTCCGAACCATCTATTGCCAGTCGCCGCACCCGCACGGTCGACGCCGCACCCACGGCCATCGACGCGGCTGGGAGTCGGGTACGGGGCCCGTCCCCCCGGTGCAGGTGGTGTCAGAAGTCGGTCCCGCCGGTGCTCGCGGATGCAGTGCAGTGCGCGTTCTGCGGAAGCGAGCGCTGGCATGACGCCGCCGGCATAGCCAGCCGCGCGGACGCCGCGATCCGCCCCCCGACCGCGAGCCGGGCCGTCGAACACTGGAAGGTCGCCCTGTGCCATGGCGCGCCGTCGTGTAGATGCGCTCGAGGAGGCGTCCTGTCGCGAGCCCGTGCCCAGATCCCCACGCTCGCGGATCCCAGCCGCACCGTCGACGTCGGGGTCCACGAATGCACCGGATGCGGCGCGCTCTACGTGCTCGCTGACGTTCTGAGGGTCAAGGAGCAACAGAACGGACTGTTGTTGTTCGAGCGGCTTCCCCCGGCGACAGGTCGCTACACGAGCGCCGGCCGTCAGTACTCCGAGGACTCAATCCTGAGTCGCTACGGGTACTTCGCGGGCCAGTCGACTGACCCAGGTGAGGCGACACGTCGGATGATCCTCGAGATGCTCGTCTCCACGGGGTTGGCTTCGCCCGGCGAGCTCGAGACGTTGCTCGGCCGATTCTGGCGCGAGCGGGGTGAACGCTTCGAGTACGCCGGAGGCGTCTGGAAGGCCGACCTCGAGTTCGTCAACCGAATGGGACGGTCCGGATCGCCCAGCTACACCAACATCCAGCTAGTCCCGCGAAGGCGTTGACCAACTCAGTGCCGCGGCCACGACGCGAGCACCTCGCTGCCACCTTCCAACGGGCCGACGTCGGGCGGGAGTGAACTGCACGATCTGGCTCGGGACATCGGCACAACGCAACGTAGGCGATCGGAGGCCAGCGCACGTACCGCGCGCCGCTGCCCGGCAACCCCGGGGTCTCTGCACAACGATGCATCGTTGAGGTTGTTATGCACGCAGCCGTCAGGAGCGGTGCGCACGCTCGGACTGCCTCGAACTGCTGCAGGTGAACCGTGGTCTCGGATCACGTCGTCTCAAAGGTTGTCGCCCGGCACATGCGGCCGATTCTGATGCGCTCGGATCGACTTTGAAGTCGCGCCGAGAGCCCGAAGGTCTGCGGGCCTGGTCACTGCCGGCTCGCTGGCAAACCCCGTCACCTGCACCGTCACCATCCGAACCAAGAGGTCGAAGTGCTCGGGCAGGAAGCGGATTCTGCCGCGACCCAATCGAAGATGCGGGACTCGTCCGCGCCGTGCCTGCTCGCGCACCCACCAGGGGGAGGCTCCGAGCATCTGTGCGACCTCTTCGGGTGTCAGGGTGCTGTGGTCAGGGGATGTGCTGTGCTCGAGGGACATGTCTCGGCTCCCGTCGTAGTTGTTAGCGGCCGTCCTCGGACGGCAGCCGATAGCGCGTGACTGACTCGACGATCCGCGGCATCGCTAGACCGACCGATCACATCAGCCCGACTCGTAGTTCGGGTGTCCACACCCATCGCGGATCGACGGGGTGCTTAGCGGTACTTTCGGCGCATGCCATCAGCGGACGAGATCGACGCGGCACGCACGGCGGGAGGTGGGTGGACTCGAGCCCAATTGGCGAACTGGGGCGTCTCCTGGCCGCCACCGACGGGCTGGCGCCAGAGACTCATCGCGAAGGGCCATGAACCGCGAGACTCGACTGCAGGCGACGATGCTTGACCTCCAGAGAGCGGTCACAGTCGCAGAACTGCGTGCGGAGCTCCTGCTGAATCCGGACGATGCGCCTGTCGTGGTGACCATGCCCGACCGAGCGAAGACGTCGATCGAAGCCGTACACCGCGTAGTTTCAGCGGGTGCGGGCCCAGGGTTAGTGCCGGACGAAGTAGTCGGGTCTGTCTTCTCCCCTCGCGCTTGGCGACTAGCGAAATCGACCGACTCCAGGCGGGCCACTGGGCAATCGCTCACTCGCTCGCTGGTGCATCGGTCGCCTCGGTCACCGGCAGGAAGAACTCTTCGGCGGTGTGAACCAGCTGATTGCTGGTCATTGCGGCCAGGGACGCCCCTGACTTGCTTCGAATCCCACTCGGGGCACCGACCTCACCTGGTTATACGTGCTGGCGTGTCGCACACGTGTCGCAAGCGCGTGCAGCGCGGTGCGTCTACGTGCCACCCGGCCCCCGTACGGTGTCATCGGCCCGCCTGCCGCTACTTATGAGAGGTGCTGTGAGAGGCGTGGGAGGCTGCGGCCATGCATAACGACGGCGCAGTCGACCCCGACGACGTGGACACCTGGCCCGGCCCACTCCGCGAGGCGCTGGCGCCCTATGCGGCTGACGTACCCGCCGACGTCGCGACGACGGACCTGGACGTGCCACTGGACGACGCTGACGTGACCGACCTGCTCAGCGGCCGTCCGCTCCGCGCGTACCACTGCACCAGGCTGCTCCCCCGCGAGACTGCGAGCGTGCGGCGTGACGGGCTGCGGGCGCTCTCCCGGGAGCACGCGGAGGGGCGGATCGCCGCCGCCCACGCCGCCGGGGCGCTCACCGCCGAGCAAGCGCAGACGCTGACCGCCACCACCGTCTACAGCGTCGATGACCACGCATTGCGGGGTCGGGACGGCGGCGTGTCCCTGGTCCTCGGGCTGACGATGCTCCACACACACGCACACGGTCTGTGGCGTCTGCTCTCCTGCTGGGGCGGCGAAGCGACGTACTGGTACGCCGATGGCCAGGCCGCCCTCCTCCGCACGCTAGGCCGCCCCTCGATCGTCTCGCTTGACCTCCACCTGACGGACGCCAAGGTGCACGTCTGGCCGTCCGTCGGGCAGGTGCTCGCGTCGCACCTTGCCGGGCTCGACGACCGTGGTGGCGAGGCTCGGCGCCTCGCACCGGTCAACGGCGCCGACATCGTGGACATCTGGCAGCCCGGCAGCCCTGACTACGACCGCCTCGCCAATCTGCCCACGGCCTGACCACGGGCCGCGGGCCCCTTACGCGCAGCCACCGGGCGGGCGCCGACTTCGTGCACCACGCTGACGCGGTCAGCACCATCAAGTTGACGAGTCTGAACGCGGACGTGCCTCGAAGAGCCACCGCAGTCCATTCCGATATCTACGGAGCGCGCCGAGGTCCGTGCCCAGGGTCGAGGAGGAGTCCAGCGCACGCAGTCTCATAAACCGACCCGGTTCGGCCGCCTGAACGTCGAGCCAAAGTGTGCGATACGGCTCGGCCGAGACGGCTGCGACGATACCYGACCTCCAGAGCGCCCAGGTCTTGTCGCTGATCCAGCCCTCGTAGCGAAGGTCGAGTTCGTCCTCGCAGAGCTCGATGTACGAGTACATGGCAGCGACCTGCGCCGGCGTTGGCGCTGTTGTAGACCGCAGCTCTGGCGGGAGCGCGAACTCACCGAGCTGGTCCCGCAGCGCCCAGTAGCGGTGGACGTAGGAAGTCTCAAAGTCGCGGACGCGGCTTTGCCGGACCTGGCTTGTCTGAACAAATGCGCCTGCCAGCGCGAGCACTGCCGCAGTCGCCACGATCCAGTTGGGGTCCATCGGCGGTCCGATCATCGAGGAATCGCGAAGCATGTTTGGACGGGGTGAGGAAGCGACCGGGCAGAACGAAGGATGGATGCACGAGTCAGCCGTGGGGACGCTCGCCGCCTGGACGGGGCCGACGTGGATGTCGGCGGCGCGCAAAGGCCAGAAGGACGACGACCACTACGAGCGCACGCCATCGCGAAGGGCGTTTCCCTGGCGGAGCGGAGGGGTCCGGCAGGACGAGCATCTGCCTCGGCGTTGGGGGTGCAGACGAGAAGGCTTCGATCACGACGGCGCTGAGCACACCGAAGAGGATCGAGAGGAACAACGCAACTGTCTGAAGCCGCTCACTTTGGGCCAAATCGATGACGGAAGCTTCTGCCTGAAAGGGGCTCGGGGACGACCAATGCAGGTCACGGAAATCCTCCAACGTCGGGCTCGCGGACTCGACCAGAGCAGACAGCGTCGGTTTGCCGGCCTGCAGATCGAAAGTTCCGCRTGGCCTTGCCCACTCTCCCTCGATCCCGGAGTTCAAGGTGAACATGCCGGTCAGGCTCGGACTGGTGCCGGGTGCCCAACCGAGGGCTGGCCAGGTCTGGAACTCGCGCGGCGCGGAGATCCCGAGAAGGACAGATTGTTGCTGCACTTCGCCGGATAGCCGTCCAGCAACCTGAAGCGCCACAGCGGTGGGCCCCGCCGCCGAACACTTGTCCCCATCATCGACGTGCACTCGCAGTACGAGGGCGTCTGCCGGCTCGGACGCTCCGCCGCCAGCGTCGGAAACGACGAGGCTCGGGTGGCGTTCCTGAGGCACGGCTTCCAACGGCCAGACGACGGCTACGTCACTGAGCTGAGCATCGCCGGCGAGAAGCAGCAGGAGGTCGCGATCTCCCATTGCACAAGTGGTCAGCGTCACCTCGACTTGAGGCTGGGTGCCAGGAGCCCCTGCAACCAACGGGGCGACGAACAGACGTACCTGTCCCTCTCCGGGCGGCCCCTTCGCGAGCACCGAGATCCAGCCGTCGAACGAGGTCGGCGACGGAACCGCGAATGCCTGTCGGCCGACGACTAGCGCCGCTCCTGCGACCACAGTGAGCAGCACGGTCAACGCGATCCGGACCCTCACCCTCCGGCGGCCGTCCGAGTCCTGCTTTGGACGACCTTCCAGGTCATCGGCTGTTCGGCTGGCCACTCCGCCACCGTAGCGGCAACGCGTTTCGGCGACCCTCGGCGCGGGCGGAGACCTTGCGCTGCTTGTGCGCCATCCTCATTCCATGACTCCGGAGGAGGCCCTTGGGGTCGAGCGATCAGACGCACTGCGACGTGTGAGCGAGTGGGTAGTCGCTCAACGGGCGCTCATCGACGCGGCCGAAACCACCGCGGTGACACTGGTGCCGCTTGCGCGCGAGAAGGCTCGCGCCTGGGAGCAAGGTGCGCAGCTCCGTGGCGAAGACTGGCAGTTCGTGAGCACTTCCGACGGGGGCATCATCGCTATTGACGAACCGTCCCAGTTCACACGTCGCGATCCCGCCGGCGCCGTCTTCTACCCGGAGCTGCACAGCCGCCTCGTGGCTTGGTGGCTCGTTCATGCCTGGCGAGTCACGGACCTGCTCGAGGTGGCGACGCGCGATTTGCAGGAGTGGCGCATTTCCACTGCGGCCGTTTCGGCGCGAGCCCTGCTTGAGGAGACCGGCTGCCTCCTCTTCGAATTGCGAGCTATCGACGCGGCGTGGTCGAAGGGCAAAGCGGCCGGGCACGGCATGCCGGAGTTCGAGCGGGCGGCCACCGTCCGAACGGCGTTGGCGCCCGTGCTCTCCAAGGCCGTGTTCGGCTCGAGAATGGATGGCGCCTCAGAGCGGCGCCAGGCGACGAGTGTTCTGACCTACATCCAGAAGCTAGCCAAGGCCCTCGGGAGACCCGAGGTGAACAGTTGGTACGACTGGCTCTCGGATGCGGCCCATCCCGCCGCTGCCGCCCGCATTGCACTGGCGTCCCAGCCAGTGGTGCATGGCTCAGGCGCGGTGATGCTGCAGTTCTTGGCTCGCCGGCCGGTCTCTCCCCGTCGCGCCGACGAACTGGTCGGAGGCACGGACTTCACCGTCGCGCACAGGAGCGCCGACGCCGTCCAGCTCTGCGGTCGGCTCGTGCCCGAACTGCTGGAACACGGCCTGTGGCTGGTCGATGACTTCGGCCTCACCACCTCCGCCGCCACCCTGACGCGTCGCAGGTACTGGCGCGACTTTGAGCCAGTTAAGGGATCTCGGCAGTGCCCGTGCGGCCGCGGTAAGGCATCTGACTGTGGGCATCGATGGGGTGGGGACGCTCGCGAGCTGAGCCTAAGCATCGCGACGTGACACGGCTGCGCCGACCTAGCTGGCTGGCGCGTTCAGTTGGGCGGCTACCGCGGCGTGGATCATGGCGCCGACCTCGACGATGACCTTATGGGAGTCGGCGTGACCGGAGGCGATGTAGTCGGCGATCGCGTTGTGGAAGGGCTGGTTGGCGACGACGGCGTCGACGACGGCTTCGCCGAGGTCGGGTGACTCGAGGAACTGCGCCCGCGAGTTCGCGCGCGCCTGGCCGACCAAGTCTTCGTCCTCCAGCAGGACAGCGCCGAGGACGAAGCCTTCGACCTGGGCACGGGAAAACTCGGCGCCGAACAGGTCGTTGAGCCGGTCGATGACGGCCTGGAGTGCGGCGAGCACGGGGTCGGGGGTGGTGCCCGAGCCGGCGGCGACTACGCCGCGCGGGCCGGCACCTGTTAGGTCGTGGAGAGGAACCACGATCCGAGGCAGCGATAGACAGATTCATCGCAGGCTGAGCCCCGCAGCTCTGGACTGATAGAAGCGTCCGCGCCTGCCGGGTCGTCCGGCGAAGAGAGCGAACGCCTCGTCCGGCGACCTCTTGACTCGATGGGCGTCGCCCTTGATCACCCGACCGCGGAACCGAGGCCAGCGGCAGCGATGTAGCCTTCGAACATGTGTACGATCGAAGGTGCGCGCTGTGCCGATTGAGCGTGTGCCGCTTCGCGATGCTGCTCGAGACGTGCCTGCCTCGGTCCATGCCACGGCAGTCGTCCGACCCGATCGCGCCCTGCCCGTCCGCGCGTGGATCGTTGACGGCAAGGGGCGAGACCTCGAGGTCGATGGTCTCGCGGTCGGGTGGACGAGCCGCGCGGTCAACGTGCGCTACATCGATGCCGGCGGCCGCGAGGGCTTCGTCTGGGTCTGGGCCTCCGCGGTGACGCGGAAGTAGCTGAAGTCGCACGCCCGACCGCGGGCGCACGGTGACGTCGCAGGTCAGTTGGCATGTGATCAATGCAATTGCGCCGTGTGATCCATCGGCGTCATCGATAGACGAACGGATCACATCGCACGATCGCGAACGCCGTGATCGATTTGTCTATCGCCTCTGAGAAGCCTCGGTGCCGTTCACCACGACACCGGAGGCGAGCATGACGACGACCCCGCATCCCGCACCCGAGCACGACGGCGCCGTCGTCCGGGACCGCGCATCGCTCCTGCAGATGCTCGACGCGATCGACGACGAGGGCTGGGACGGCCCCACCGGGACAACCTTGCTGAACTACCTGCGCGAGCGAGTCGTCCGGCCCTTGGCGATCAGCGTCGGCCTGCGAGGCGCCGCCGCGTCCCAGGCCGAGTCCACCGCGTGGCAGGCGCTGTGGGTGGAGCTCACCAAGCCGGCGCTGCGGCGCACCACCTCGCCGTGGGGCATCCTCGGGCAAGTCGCACGGCGGCAGCTGCTCGGCGAGATCGTCGCCGCGCGGTTCGCGACGAACGACCGCCGCGCCTGGAAGCTCGAGGTCGCATCCCGTGACGGCGCAGTCGGCCCGGCCGTGAGCCTCGACCTCCTGCTCGAGGCCGGCTGGGAACCGGCCACCGACGACCCGGAGGTGGGCGACCCACTCGAAGCCTCGGCGCTGACTGATGCGGCGCTTCGCGCCCTCATGCTCGTTGGGTGGAGTGAGCAGCAGGCGAGGTCGATCCTTGCGACCGTGCTCGATGCGCCGACCACCCGGGTCGACGACCGCACCCAGTTCCCGGGCTGGCGAGCAATGGCGGCCACGCTGGGCATCCCGGCCTGGCAGGCCCGTCGCCTCGTGATCGCCCTGCGAGGCACGAGCGACTGGCCCGGCGTCCTGGCTCGGATCGTCGCCGAAGGGCCCGCCATAGTCGAGTCACCCGTCGTCCGCACGGCTCTGATGGCGACCCGACGACACTCCGACCGCGGATCGTCGCCGAAGGGCCCGCCATAGTCGAGTCACCCGTCGTCCGCACGGCTCTGATGGCGACCCGACGACACTCCGACCG